>CAZGUL010000123.1:0-7899 GCA_964529055.1 uncultured Spirochaetaceae bacterium | reverse complement strand
TTCGTGGCGATCAGGGTCTGGAAATTGACGATGTTCAGCAGCATGCTCTCGATGAGCTGGGTCTCGATCAGCGATCCGTGAACCCGGATCAGCGGCTCGTGGGGGAATACTGCCGTTCCTTCCGGAACGGCGTAAATGTCGCCCGAGAAGCGGAAATCCTCCAGGTAGCGCAGGAAGTCCTTCGAAAAGGTCCCCAGGCTTTCCAGGTACTCCAGGTCCCCGCCGTCGAAGCGGAACCTCTCCAGGGCGGACAGGAGGTCCTCCAGTCCGGCGAAAACGGAGAAGCCGCCCCCGAAGGGCTGCCGGCGGAAGAACATGTCGAAGACGACCCGGGAATTCATGTCGTACCGGAAATACCCCTGGGCCATCGTCAGTTCGTACAGGTCCGTGAACAGGGCGGAGGATGTCATGGCAGAATTTCCCGGGAGGATACGACCAGGGCTCCCGCCGCGCTGAGGGAGTGGAGCGCCTTTTCGACCGAACCCGGGGGAACGTCGACCCCGCGGCACGCGTCAGCCACAACGTAGGTGTCGAATCCGAGGCGCACCGCGTCCATGGCGGAGAAATACACGCACACGTCCGTCGCGAGACCGCACAGGAAAACCCGGGAAAATCCCAGGCCCCGGAGCAGGAATTCCAGGCCTGTCGGGGTTTTCATGTCGTTCTCGAAGAACGCCGAGTACGAGTCCATCCGGGGGTTCCTCCCCTTGTGGAGGACGCAGGAAACCGGCCGCGTGTCCAGCCGGGGATGGAAGTCCGCCCCGGCGGTCCCCGCGACGCAGTGGTCCGGCCACAGGGTCTGATCGACGCCGCCGGCGGAAGCTACATCGAAGGGTTTGCGTCCGGGATGGGACGTCGCGAAGGAAACATGTCCCGCCGGATGCCAGTCCTTCGTGGCGGCGACGAAGGCGAACTCCGGGGCCATGAGATTGATCACGTCCACGACTTCGTCGCCGGAGGCGATCGGAAGACTGCCGCCGGGGCAGAAATCGTTCTGGACATCAACGACGACGAGGGCGGAATTGCGAAGCGTTTCTTTCAGGTTCATCCTGCGTTCCTCCCGGGAATTTCAGTTTAGTGCTTTTCGCGGCTTAACCGCAAGGCTGTCGCATGATATATTTTCGGAAGTGACCATGGCACATCTTTATTATACGGAACACGGGGCCGGACGGCCCTTGGTGATGCTCCACGGCTTCGCGGCGGACCACCGCCTCATGGAAGGCTGCATGGAGCCGCTTTTCGCCCGCCGGGGGGACGGAGGATCGTGGCGGCGGCTGTACCCGGACCTTCCCGGCATGGGGAGGAGTCCGGCGCATCCCGGGGTGCGGAATTCGGACGACATCGTCGGGGAAATCCTGGCCTTCATCGACGAACACCTCCCGGGGGCCTCCTTCACCTTGGCGGGCGAGTCATACGGGGGCTATCTCGCCCGGGAAATCCTCCGCCGCCGGCCCCGCTCCGTGGACGGCCTGATGCTGATCTGCCCGGCGGTCCTGCCGCTGAAGGAGGACCGGGAGCTTCCTCCCAAACGGATTCTGGTCCGTCTGGCGGACCCCCTCCCGCCGGGGGCATCGGCCCGGGAAGCGGCGGACTTCGGCGACGTCACCGTCCAGACGCCGGAAACCTGGCGCCGCTTCGAGGCGGAGGTCCTTTCGGGCCTGCGGCTCGCCGACAGAGCCTTTCTCCGGACCCTGCGTCCCGGAGGCTATCCCCTGTCCGGGAACCCCGACCGCCTGGAAGAGCCCTACGACCGGCCGGTCCTGCTGCTCGCGGGCCGGCAGGACCATCTTACGGGCTACCGGGACCTGTGGCGGATCATCGAAAACTATTCCCGGGGAACCTTCGCCGTTCTGGACCGGGCCGGCCACAATCTGCAGATCGAGCAGCCGTCGCTGTTCGAGGCCCTGGCGGGGGAATGGCTCGACCGGGTGGCCGAGTCCGCCGGAGAGTGAACGCCCGTGCTTGCACTTCGGCGGTTCCTTTATTACATTATAAACGCATGCGGCCCAAATCATTCAACAGGAAGGAAAAATGAAAGCGATACGCATTGCCGACGGAATCTACCGGATCGGCGCGAACATAACCAACGGGGATCTTTTCGAAGGCCTGTGGCCCATCCCCGACGGGGTTTCCCTCAACTCCTACGTCGTGAAGGGCGATAAAACCGCCCTGATCGATCTTGTCCGGGACTGGGACGAGGCGCCCATGAAACTGCGGGACCAGCTCGCTTCGATACCGGCGGACCTGAAGGCCATCGATTACCTGGTGCTCAACCACCTGGAACCGGACCACACCGGCTGGCTCGGCACGTTCCGGGACATCTGTCCCCGGGCCGAGATCGTCACGACGGCGAAGGGCGCCGCCCTGGTGAAGTCCTTCTACGGCATCGAGGACCGGGTGAGGATCGTAAAATCCGGCGACACCATCGACCTCGGCGCGGGCAGAAAACTGGTGTTCGAGGAAATTCCCAACGTCCACTGGCCGGAAACCATGGTGACCTACGAGCCCGGCGCGGGGGTGCTCTTCTCCTGCGACGCCTTCGGCTCGTACGGCAGCGTGGGCGCGGAGGTCTTCGACGACGAGCTTTCGGCGGCCCGGCACGAGTTCTTCGAGCGGGAGACCCTGCGCTACTACGCCAACATCGTCGCGAGCTTTTCGATTTTTGTGGAAAGGGCGATAGCGAAGCTTGCCGGACTCACGATTAACGTGGTCGCCCCGTCCCACGGCATCCTCTGGCGGAAAAACCCGGGGATCATCGTCGACCGCTACAAGAGGTACGCGGCCTACGCGAAGGGGCCGGCGGAAGCGGAAATCGCCTTCGTCTGGGGCAGCATGTACGGCAACACCGAAAAGGTCGTCGACGCCGTCATGACCGGGCTCAAGGAGGGCGGGGTTCCGGCAAGCGTGCACCGGGTTCCCCAGGACCACATGTCCTACATTCTCGCGTCGGCCTGGAAATCCACGGGGCTCATCCTCGGCATGCCGACCTACGAGTACCGGATGTTTCCGCCCATGGCCCACGTTCTGGACGATCTGGGCCGGAAAAAAGTCGTCGGCAAGAAGGTCTTCCGCTTCGGCTCCTACGGCTGGTCCGGGGGCGCCGCGAAGGAACTCGCCGAGCTGACGGCGAAATACTCCTGGGAGTTTCTGGAACCCGTCGAATTCGCCGGGTCCCCCACGGGGGCCGACTACGAGCTGGTGAAGAGCCGGGCGAAGGAACTGGCGGAAATCGTCAAAAGGACGGCGCTGCCGAAATAGGCTTCGTGCGGGAGCCGGTGTCGGGCGGCGGGTGCCCTTACCGGAATTCGTCAACCGCGGCGAAAAGGGCTGTAATGTTTTCCGGCGGGACGTCGGCCTGGATGTTGTGTACCGCGGCGAAAACATAGCCGCCCCCGTCGAGCAGGACCGGCAGGCGGCGCCGGACGTCGTTTCTGACGTCCCCGGGACTTCCCCGGGGCAGGATTTCCTGGGTGTCCACCCCGCCTCCCCAGAAACACAGATCGCGCCCGTATTCACGTTTCAGAAAAGCCGGATCCATGCCCCGGGCGCTGGTCTGGACGGGGTTCAGGGCGTCCACCCCGATCTCGATGAGGTCGGGAATGAAGTCGGCGACGGCGCCGCAGGAGTGGAACAGTATCTTCACCTCCGGCGCCCGGGACTTTATGAAGGAAAAAAGCCTCCGCTGGAAGGGTTTGATCCTGCGGCGGTAATCCTCCACGCCGATGAAGGGCCCCCGCTGGGTGCCCAGGTCGTCCGCCTCCGTCACGACGTCGATGAGCCCTTCGCACTCCGTCAGCACGGAATCCCAGAAGGCGATTTTTCCCTCCAGAAGGCGTTCGCCGACCTCGTCGATGACCTCCGGTTCCAGCATCATCCGGCAGAAGTAATCCTCGAACCCGAACAGGGCCGTTCCCCCGTGAAGGATGCCCGTTCCGAAACTCTGACTCATCACGACGGGATAACCCGCATCACGCAGGGCCCGGCACCTTTCCCGAAGGCCCCGGACCCGGGCGGGATCGTCACCCCGGGGGAAAGGGTGGCGCCGGATGAAATCGCGGTCCCTGCCTTCCAGGGGATGGCGCCACAGATCGAAGTAGAGGCCGGAGTCGAGCGGCCGCCGGAAAACCGCGCCCCACTCGTTGCGGAAAATCTCGTAGTCTCCCTCGACGGTCACCGCCGCCGCGGGTCCCTGGCCGGCGCCGGGCTTGACCCCCCGGGCGTCGATCCGGAAATGCTCCAGGACATCCGCGTCGGGAAGGACCGATCCGGCGGTGAAGGAAAGGATCCGCGCCGTGACGGCGGGCAGGCCGAGACGGACGCGCAACGCGGCATAGGCCTTTTCCGTTATCGTCGTCGTCGCCGTGGAGCCCAGGTCGACCGGCATGCGGTCCGGCTCCCGCCGGTTAAGGGCCGAAAGGAGCCGTTCGCGGGGAGTCATGCGCGGACCGGGCGCCTACATTTCCAGGATGGCCGGCCGGCGGAAGGAGAAGCCTGCCTTCTTCATGGTCAGCACCGGGAAGACCACCGGTTCGGAAATGATCACCGGCCCGGATGATGTGGCTATCATCGTGTCCTCGCTCTTCGCGCCGGTTATCGACGGGTTCCACGTGAAGCCCTGGTTTTCCCGGACGATCTCCTTCGTCGTGAAGGTCGCCTTGTAGTCCCGGCCGATGTAGCCGATGGAGCCCCCCTGGTGGTGGAGCTTGTACTCCTCGGGCACGCCCTTTTCCGCGTAGGCCGCGAGCCCCGCCTGGAAGGCCTCCGCCGCGGGGCGTCCCGGCACCGTGGCGGCCATCATCGCGGTGTCCACGTAGACCGTGTCCTCGTAGATTTTTTTCAGGTCATCAGGCACCTTGCCGAACTGGACGAACCGGGTTATCGAAACGATGAGGCCCTTCCGGCGGGAGTTAACGCTGATCATGGCCCGCTTTTCGATTCTGCGGGAGGTCGCCACGGGATGGCGGTACAGGGAAATGCGGTCGTCGGCGGCGCAGAACGCGACGATGAAGTCCATGCCCCGGGCCCAGAGCCGGTCCGCAAGCCTTCCGATGACCTGGTACTCCGTGTCGCCGGGCCGGATGGTTTCCGCCGTCTCCTCCGCCGCCAGCGCGGTCAGCCTGCCCTGGTCCTTGTACCTCTCCACTTCCCACGGTGTGAGGGACCAGCGCAGAGGGTTGATTTTGCCGGATACGTCCACCGCGCCGGAGAGTCCGTGGTCGGCCCCGACGGGCCCTCCCGCGAGTTTCGCCACCAGGGCGGCCTCCCCGTCCTCGTACCAGGGATAGGACCTGATTTCGCAGCCCTGCTGCCCGAGCATCTCTTCCTTTTCCATCCGGGGAGCTTCAATGTTCTGGCACACGACGTACTTTTTGTCCGCCGTGACAAGCACGCCGGCGATGCCGATTTCCGTTCCCAGGCCGACGATGTTGTAGCGGCCGCCGGTAATCCACGCGAAATTCGCGCTTTTTTTGAGGTAAATTCCGTCGAGTTTGAGTTCCATCATCAGTTTTCGCACGCTGAGCGTTTTTTCGGCGACTTCTTCGGGTATGTACATGGCTTCTCCTTGACAATAACTCGGGATGCCCCTAATCTTATGGCGTCGGATTCGGACTGTCAAGAAAATAAATGTACGAAAGCGAGGCGAATATGCGGGTGCTCTTCATCGGGGGAACGGGAAATCTTTCCACCGCCTGCACCGTCCGGGCGCTGGATGGAAACATCGAAGTTTTCCACCTCAACAGGGGAAGCCGGCCGGAGAAAGCACCGGCAGGGGTCGTTTCCCTGAAAGGAGACATCCGCAACCCCGGCGAGGTCAAAACCGCCCTTGCGGGACTGCGTTTCGACGCGGTTGTCCAGTTTCTCGGTTTCCGGCCGGAACACGTGGAAGCGGACGCGGACCTTTTCGAGGATATCACGGACCAGTACGTTTTCATCAGCTCCGCGTCGGCGTACCGGAGGCCGGCCCTCTCCCCGGTGATCACCGAATCGACCCCGCTGGCGAACCCCTTCTGGGATTATGCCCGCCTCAAGATCGCCTGCGAGGAGGCTCTCGTCCGGCTCGGCAGGGAACGGGGGTT
Organism: uncultured Spirochaetaceae bacterium; assembly: GCA_964529055.1. Classification (GTDB taxonomy): domain Bacteria; phylum Spirochaetota; class Spirochaetia; order DTKZ01; family DTKZ01; genus JAKQWJ01. Next base: position 1,822 of record CAZGUL010000123.1, on the reverse strand, counting down.
CCGGTACACCATCGTCCGGCCGTCCCACACCTACGACGACGGCTGGATCCCCTCCTGCTTCGGTTCGGCGGATTACGGCGTCGCGTGGCGGATACGGGAGGGCAGGGAGGTCGTCGTTCCCGGCGACGGCGAAAGCGTCTGGACGCTGACCCACGCGACGGACTTCGCGAAGGGGCTCGTGGGGCTGCTCGGGAACCCGGCCGCAGCGGGCGAGGCATTTCACATCACTTCCGACGAATTCCTCACCTGGAACATGATACACGCAGCCATCGGCGCCGCCCTGGGGGCCTCCCCGCGGATCGTCCACGTCCCGTCGTCCTTCATAGCCCGGATCGTTCCGGAGCGGGCGGCCGCGCTTCTGGGCGACAAGGCGACCAGCGCTATTTTCGACAATTCGAAGATCCGCCGCTTCGTGCCGGATTTCCGGCCGTCGGTTTCCTTCGCCGAAGGCATCCGGCGGTCCGTCGCCTGGTACGACGCGCGGCCGCGGCTGAAGATTCCGAATCCGGCCGTCAACGGGGAAATGGAAAAAATCCTGGAGATCTGGCACAGGGCCGAGTCCCTGGCGGGCGGCTGAAAGGAAGCTCCTATCCGCCGCTTTCCGGCTGCTGCTTCAGGATGCCTCCGGACACGACGCTGAAGAATCCCTGCTCGACGCTGAGGTCCGTCAGGATCACGTCCTCCTTCGGGATGATCAGCAGGAAGCCGCTGGCCAGATTCGGCGTTCCCGGCACGAAAACCTTGTAGCTTTCCCGCAGCGAGCCGTCCGCCCCGCGGGTCATTATCCTTTCCGACGCGCTGCCGGTGATGAATCCGATGGATTTGCTGCCCTTGTAGGGAAATTCGATCAGAACCACCCGGGAAAAGGATTGGGGCGCGGAGCTGAAAGCCATGTCCATCAGCTGCCGGAAAGCGCGGTAAATGGAACCGGCGAACGGGATGGCCCCGATGAAGTTGTGCAGATGCCCCCGGAACATCCTGCCCAGGTACGTCCTGACCGTGACGCCGATGAACCAGATGAACAGGATGGTCAGAGCGATGGTCCCCGCCGTGATGAGCTGGTTTATATACGGCACGGCGCGGTATTCCCGGGGAATCAGGGCGACCCCGAAATCCATGACCGAATAAATGAAACCGAAGACCTTGTACAGGATCGTTGCGGTGATGAAGGCGGGGACAAGAAGGATGAGTCCGTTGATGAAGTGACTCTTCAGGCGCTGGACGAAGGGTTTCATGACCGGCCGCCTCCTTCCCCGACATCCGCGGGCGGCTCGGAGATCGTGCCGTTTTCGTTCAGGATGCCTCCGGACAGGACGAGGCGCAGCGCCTCTTCGGTGGTGAGGTCGCATTCGGTGATCTGGTCGCGCGGATAGATCATAAAGAAACCCGTCGTCGGGATCGGCACCGTGGGGAGAAAAACCTTGAAGTACTCCCCGTCCCTGTGTTCCCTGAGGGCGGGCTCGGCCATTCCCGTTATGAAACCTATGGCCTGCTTGCCCGGGTGGGGAAAAGGCACGATGACCGGCCGGGAAAGCAGCTTGTCCGTTTTCAGGAAAAGAATGCCGAAAATCTGCTTCATCACGTCGTACACGGAATTGACCAGCGGGATGGCGCGAACGAGGGAGTCCATCTTTCTCCGGATGAACCTGCCCGCCACCGTCTCGGCGACCAGACCGGCCAGGACGATGAAAAGAAGAGTCCCCAGGACGATGGACGCCTCCACGGCGAACCGCAGCAGGGCGTGCTTGTCGTAGTCCACGGGAAGCAGCTGGACTCCCACGGACAGGAACCGATGCACCACGCGCAGGATTTTATAAACCAC
>CAZGUL010000122.1:6209-7913 GCA_964529055.1 uncultured Spirochaetaceae bacterium | reverse complement strand
GGGGCGTGATGCCGCAGGCCGCGGACCCCGGCGCGGCGGGGCGCGGCCGGCCGCCCCGGCGGCGGAGACCTCTCCCGTAGCGGAGTCCGCCCCGGGGGCGGCTTTTTCGCCGACCCCCGCCCTTGCCGAAGCCCCGCGGCGCTGATACGATTCACCCATGATCGAAAAGCGACTTTCGGAACTTCTCCGGACGGTGCCGGACGCGGTCGTGTCCGGCGGAGATCCCCTTATATGCGGCCTGGCCTACGATTCGCGGCAGGTCCGGCCGGGGGGCATTTTTTTCGCGCTGGACGGCGTCCACACCGACGGCCATGAATTCATCGACGCGGCGGTGAAGTCCGGCGCGGCCGCCGTCGTCTGCGGCCGGGACCCCTCCCTTCCCTCCGGCGGAACGGCGGTTGTCCGCGTGCCGGACACCCGGACGGCCATGTCCCGGATGTCCGCCGCGCTGTTCGACCGTCCGAGCTCCCGGCTCAAGACGATCGGCGTCACCGGTACGGACGGCAAGAGCAGCACCGTTTACTACATCCACCAGCTTCTGGAGGCGGCGGGGAGAAATTCCGGCCTTCTCTCGACCGTATCCTTCCTCGCCGGAGACTCGCTGGAGAAGAACCCGTACCGCCAGTCCACCCCCGAGGCTCCGATCATCCACAAGGCCCTCCGGGACATGCTGGACAACGGCAAGGAGTTTGCCGTCATCGAAGCCACCTCCCACGGCCTTTCGGACAAAACAAAAAGGCTCCTGGACGTCGAATTCGATGTCGCGGTCCTGACAAACGTCACCCACGAACACCTGGAATTCCACGGCACCTGGGAAAATTATCTCAGCGACAAAACGAACCTTTTCCGCCGTCTGTCGGCCGCACGGTCGGCGGCGAAGGGAATCCCGTCCTTCGGCGTCGCGAACGCCGACGACCGGAGCTGGGATTACGTCCGCCGGGAAACCCGGGAAAAACTCCTCTCGTACAGCGTAACCCGCGGGGACACGGATCTCCATGCGGCGGACATCCGGCCCGACATGACGGGAACGAGCTTCGTCCTCCACGACGGCGGCGCTCACGTTCCGGTCCGGATCGGTCTTCCCGGCGCCTTCAACGTGGAAAACGTCCTCGCCGCCGCGGCCGCCGCGAGCCGCCTTCTCGGGGTTTCCGCAGCGGACATGGCCCCCGCGATCGGAGCTCTTAAGGGCGTCCGGGGCAGGATGACCGTGGTCGACCGGGGGCAGCCGTTCACGGTCCTGGTCGATTACGCCCACACCCCCGGGGCCTTTTCCCGGCTCTTCCCGATGGTCCGGGAGTACACCCCGGGAAAGATCATCGCCGTCTTCGGTTCCGGCGGCGAGCGGGATACGGAAAAGCGGCCGATACAGGGGGAAATCGCGTCCCGTTATTCCGGCGTCGTTATCCTCGCGGACGAGGACCCCCGGGGGGAGGACCCCCGCGAGCTTCTGGAGGACATCGCCGCCGGATGCTCCGGACTGCGCCGCGGAGAGGAGCTTTTCATCATCCCCGACAGGCGGGAAGCCATCCGCAAGGCCTACAGCCTGGCCCGGCCGGGGGACACGGTGCTCCTGCTCGGAAAGGGCCATGAAACCAGCATCATAGGCAGGGACGGCCCGTCCCCGTGGGACGAGATCGAGGCGGCGGCGGAGGTCCTCGGGGAAAGAGGCTGATTTTTTCCCATCCCGGGCCGTCCGCTGTTGAA
>CAZGUL010000122.1:0-6199 GCA_964529055.1 uncultured Spirochaetaceae bacterium | reverse complement strand
TGTTTGTTTTTCCCCGGGATATAATCCCCGCATCATGAATATCCTTTTGCTCTACGGAGGAAAATCGGGGGAACACGAAGTTTCCCTGCGGTCCGCCGCGTCGGTGGTCCGGAACCTGAAGAATTCGTACCGGCTCATGCTGGCGGGAATAGACAAGGACGGGGTCTGGTACCTTCAGCCGGACGACGCCGCCGACCGGGCACGGGCTTCCGATGCCCCCCTGGAAATTCTCCGGGAACCCGGGGCGGTCCTATCCGTCGTTCCCGGCCGGGGAGTGACCCGCGGCGGGAAACCCCTGGAGATCGATATCGTTTTCCCGGTCCTTCACGGGAGTTTCGGGGAAGACGGGATCCTGCAGGGCCTTCTGGAATCAGCAGACCTGGCCTATGTCGGTTCGGGTGTGCTGGGTTCCGCCCTGTCCATGGACAAGGACAAGGTCAAACGGGTCTGGAAGGAAGCTGGACTCCCCGTCGTTCCCTGGCTGACTTTCCACAAGGAAGATTTCGAGCGCAACCCCGGCGCCGTGGAAGCCTTTCTTACCGCGGTGGAAAAGAACCTGGGGTTCCCCATTTTCGTCAAACCGTCGGGGATCGGGTCGTCGGTGGGCATAACGAAGGCGCGCAACCGGGGCGAACTCGTGTCCGCCCTCGCGGAGGCGTTCCGCTTCGACACCAAGGCGCTGGCCGAAAAGGCCGTGAACGCCCGCGAAATCGAATGCAGCGTCGTGGGAAACCACGGCGCCCGGGCCTTCACTCCCGGCGAGATCGTTCCGAGCCACGAATTTTACGACTACGACGCCAAGTACATCGATCCCGACGGGGCCCGTCTCCTCATTCCCGCCGAACTCGCCGCGGCGGATCTGGCGGCGGTAAAAGCCGTCGCCGTCCAGGCCTATCGGCTCGCCGAGGCCGAAGGGAGGGCCCGGGTGGACTTTTTCTACGACCGCGGCACCGGAAAGCTGTTCCTGAATGAAATCAACACGATCCCCGGCTTCACGAACATCAGCATGTTTCCCCGCATGTGCGCTCACGACGGACTTTTCTATCCGGAACTCCTGGAAACGCTGATAGAGCTGGGTTTGAAGCGCCACGAGGAAAGAGGAAGGCTGAAGTTCAGTTACCAGTGATCGATCGAGCTTACCCGCGCGAGAGGCAGACGGTCCCGGACAGCATCCTCCCCGCTTTTTCCGTATCCCGCGAGAAGGAGCATGACGACCCGCATCGAAAAAGGGACCGTCAGGATTTCCCTGACCAGGGTTTCGTCGTAAGTCGTGACGATGCATGTGCCCAGACCTTCCCGCACTGCCTGCAGCATCATGAAGGATGCGGCCAGGGTTATGTCGATGGGATAGGAAAGCTGACCGTTCGGCATCCGGTACTCGGTGTTGGTGGAGCAGCAGGCGATGATCACCGGAGCGGCCCCCACGTGTTCCTGTCCGAAGCTCGCCTGTTCCAGCAGTTTCCTCTTCTCCGGGTCCCTGACGGCGATAAATCGCCAGGGCTGCCGGTTTTTCGCCGACGGCGCGAGCCTGCCGGCTTCCAGAACCCGTTCCAGAACGTCGTCGGGGACCGTCTCCGGTCCGAAGTCCCTGACGCTGACCCTGTACGCTATCTCGGGAAGAACTTCCATGCATCCATAATACACGACATATACGCTGCGGCAAAGCAAAAAAATAATTAAACCTTGACAGAGCGGCGTTTTTTCTTATCCTCCTAGAAGAATGACCGCGACCCGCCTCCTCTTTCCGATTCTGGGCCTTCTCGCCATGCTGTTTCCGCCGTCGGCGGGGACGGAGGAAGCCGGAAGCTCCCCGGCCGTTTACAGGGCCGTTCTCTCCCGGGCCGCGGGGGAAAACGACGCGCTTCTTTACATTGAAAACGAGATACGCCGCCTCGGCGTATCCGCCGAAACGCGGGATTTTTCCGGGCTGTCCGGCGGACATTCCTTTTCCCGCATCATCGACGCAGTGGTCCCCGGTGCCCTGCCGTCGACGCTTATCGTCGCCGCCCCCGTCGACGGGGACGGTTTCGCGGCGGCTCTCGCCCTGTCGCTCCTCGCGGACACGGGAGACAATCCGCCCGTGACCCTGCGTTTCCTCTTTCTCGGCGGCGAGGGCGGCGCACCCCTGGGCAGCCGGCTTTTCCTCCAGGATTTCTTTCCACAGGATCCGGCGGCGGTTCTGTACCTGAACCCCCGGGGCGCCGGCGAATACGTCTTTCAGACCGGGGCCCGCGGGGTCGTCGCCCCGTCGTGGATGGTGAAAAGAATCGGCGATGCCGCCTCCGTCTCGGGCCTGCGTCACCGTGTTCTGGGGGTCCGCAACCAGACCTTCCGCTTCGGTCTGGCCGACACGGTGTCCCCGGCGAAAGAGTACCTGCGGGCCGGCTACCCCGCGATCAGCGTGGAAGGCGGAATACCCGGGGGTGAAACCGGGTTCGACGATTTCCGCGGGTTTTTCCGGACCTTTCTCCGGGAGAACTCGGGCGGCTTCCCCGGGGAGTGGGACCGGCACTATGTTTTCTTCCGGTTCGGAAACCGCAGCGTCATTATCGAGGAGCCCGTCATAATCGGCGTTCTTCTTCTCGTATTGGGCTTGAGTTTTCTCTATCCCCTGATTTTCCGCGGTTACATGCTCCGGTACCTGCGGACCTTCGGACGGAATTTCTGGAACCTGCCCCTCTTTCTGGTGGTCATCGGAGCCTTTCTTTTTATCGGCACCCTGACCGTGCGGGGTGCGGCGCTCGCCAGGGGGACTCCCGGTCTTCACACCCACGCCCCGTTCGTCTTTTTCGCGCTGAAAATTTCGTTCGCCGCCTTCCTGAGCGCCCTGACCTTCCACAACCTCAGGCGTCTGCCGATTTCGAAGAACGGCAGTTTCTACTCGGCTGCGGCCATATTCTTCCTTTTCATCAACGTGGTCCTTTTCTCGATCATCAATCTGTCCTACGGGTACTACTTCCTGTGGGCCTACATCGTCGCGATCCTCTTTTCGATCTTCAAGAACCGGCTTGTCAAATTTCTCCTGATTTTCGCCGCCCCGTTCTGGCTTTACACCGTGACCTATGACACTTTCACCCTGCCGGAACCGGAGCTGATCCGGATTCTGATCGAATCGCCGGTGAAGGGCAACCTGCTCCTGGCTTTCATCGTGCTGCCTTTTTTCCTGATGCTCGTCCGGATGGACCTCCTGTTCCGTCACCCGAAAAAGGGAAAGTCTGGCTTCGGCCTTAAAATTTTCACGGCCCTTTTCGCAGCGGTATCGGCAGCCCTGCTGAGCTACGCTCTCCTGTTCGATCCCTACGCGGAGATCCCCCAGCCCCTCCACGTACGGGAATTCGTCGACCCCGGTGAGAATATCCACACCCTGGAACTGACCAGCCCGTCTCCGCTGGGAGAGCTGGACGTGGATTTCGGCGGAGCGTCCTTTTCCGTTTCGACGGGAAAAAGGAACCTGACCCTGGACCTGGACGCCCCCCCCGACATGTTCCGGAAAACCGTCCGGAGCGAAGGGTTCCTGGACAGGGTGACCTACACACTGCGGCTGGAACCGCGTCTCCCGACGGAAAAGGTGGACTTTTTCCTCCGGTCCGACGAGCCTCTCGTGGTGTACGACGCGAATTTCCCCTACTCGCCGGACATTTCCGGCGGTGCGGCGGAAATCCACATCGGCAGGAATCCTCCGGTCCCTCTGGAAATCGTGCTGACCCTGCCGGGGCGTCTCCGGGCTAGGGGAGAAATCCTGTACCGATCCCCCGGCCTCTCCGGGGAACTGTCGGTTTCCGGCCGCCCCCTCCGGGTTTCCACGACCTCGCTGGTACGGGACTCGTTCGACCTGAAAGCAGATGAATAATCCGCCGGTTTTCTTTCATGTCGATCTGGACGCCTTCTACGCGTCCGTGGAGCAGCTGGACGATCCCGGGCTGAAAGGCCGGCCCGTCGTGGTCGGGGCGCGTCCCGGCGGCCGGGGTGTGGTGTCGGCCTGTTCCTACGAAGCCCGCGCCTTCGGGGTGCATTCGGCCATGCCCATTTCCGAGGCGGTGAGGCGCTGTCCCGGTGCGGTGTTTCTCCCCGTCCGGATGAAGAGGTACGCCGAGGTTTCCCGGATCGTCATGGGGGTCTTCAGGGATTTTTCACCCCACGTCCGCCCCATCTCCATCGACGAGGCGTCCCTGGACATGACGGGCACTACCAGGCTTTTCGGCCCCCCCCGCGAGGCCGCCGCGCTGCTGAAAAGACGGGTCAGGGAGACCGCGGGCGTGACCTCCTCGGTCGGGATAGCGGCCAACCGCTTTCTGGCGAAGATGGCTTCGGACTTCAGAAAACCCGACGGTCTGTACGAGGTCGCCGCCGGGGCCGGGGAATCCTTCGTCGACGCGGTGGGGCTCGCGAAGCTGTGGGGGGTCGGATCGAAGACCCTCGCCCGCCTGCGGGAACTGCGACTCGATTCCACGGAAAAAATCCGTGCCCTGGGCGAAACGTCCCTGCAGAGCCTCATGGGGCAGGCGGGAGGAGCTTTTCTCTACCGGGCTGTGCGGGGGATCGATCCCGGCCTGTACGCGGACACGGTGAAGTCCCATTCCATCAGCGCCGAAACGACCTTCGGCTCCGACACCCGGGACCTCGAACTCGTCCGCCTCGTCCTTCTGGACCTGGCCCACAGCGTCATGTTCCGGCTTTTCGACGAAGGCGGCAGTTCCCGGACCGTGGCCGTGAAGTATCGCCACGCGGATTTCTCGACCTTCTCCTGCCGGACCACCCTGGGTCATCCCGTATGCAGCGCCGAGGAACTGCACCGTGCGGGGATGGAGCTTCTGACCGCGAAATGGGACCGCGGGGAGGCCCTCCGGCTCGTGGGAATAGGCTTCGAGGATGTCCGGGGGGACGACGAGCCTTTTCAGCCCGAGCTTTTTCAGTCCGAATTCGACAGGAAGGGCATCGTCGAGAAGACCGTTTTCTCCCTCCGGAAAAAGAACCCCCGCGGAGCCCCGGTCAAGGCGAGCCTCCTGGGGAAGAAGGGCCGCTCCGGGGAATCCGACTAGTTCTCCATGATGGTGATTTCCACCCGGCGGTTCTTTCTTTTCCCTTCCTCCGTGGAGTTGTCCGCCGCCGGAACTTCGGCGCCGCGGCCGCGGTAGATCATGCGGTCCCGGGGGCGCACGTCGTTTTGCAGAAGGTAGGATCCCACGGCGGACGCCCTCTCCTCGGAAAGTTTCTGCCGACCCTCCGCCGTACCCGCCAGCGCCGTGTGGCCCGTAATAAGAATGTCACGGTCCGGGTATTTTTTCAGGATTTCCCCGATGCGGTCGAGCTTCTCCCTTTCCGCTGTGACGAGAACGGCCGAATCCGGGGGAAACTGGATGTTTTCCAGGGTCAGCGTCACCCCCAGTTCGTCCTTCCTGACCTCCGTGTCGGGAATGCCGAGCTCGCGGATGTCCTTTTCGATCTCCTCGACCATGAGGTCCTTGTCCATCAGACTCGACTCTACGACCTTCGCCCGGGCTGTGCCCCGGTACTCCACCGAGTCTCCGCTGGAGAGATCGAAGATGAAATTAAACTCCTCCTCGTACGCGTACGGTCTGCCCCGCGGGGAGTCCCAGTACAGTTTCTGCCGGGAAAAACCGGAAATCCGCGACGGCGCGAGCCTCCCCGCACCCCCGCGGAAAACGGGGCGGTGAAAGACGCTGTACCTGATGCCGATGACGTCATACTCCCTGCCGTCCAGTTTTTCCCGCCCTTCGTAGCGGTACGAAACGTCGATGGGGAACCGAACCGCCTCCCGGAGTCCGAAGGACTCCCTGAAGTCGTGCACTTCCTCCCCCTGCGCGGCCCAGGAGTCCCCGAAAGACAGGTCCCTGCCGGGGAAAACCGGAACATCCCGGACGATGGGCATATAGTATTCGGGAGCGATGGTGTAGCGGCCCAGGGAATCCCGGCGGAATTCGCTGGAGTACATCCGCCCCCAGGAAAAGAGCTGCCGGGGACTGCGGGACTCCTCGGATGTCTGGAAGGTGCAGGACAGGTCCCCGCCGTTTTCGTCCGCCCGGACGACATCGACGGTTATGCGGTTCAGGATTTCCGCGTGGTGGGAGAAGCCGGAATTGATGAAGACGTCCTCCTGGACGGTGGAAAGAATGCGGTATTTTTCGCCGGGGAAATAGAGGAACCGGAAATTTTCCCCCGAAACAGGGACGGCCGCGAG
>CAZGUL010000121.1:7378-7930 GCA_964529055.1 uncultured Spirochaetaceae bacterium | reverse complement strand
GTAGACGATCATAAGCGTGCTCGGCGGGATGATGGCGCTTATCGTCGCCGAAGCCGCCGTCAAGGTGGCGGTGAACTCCCTGGAGTAGCCGTTCTGCTTCATCGCGGGAATGAGGACTTTTCCCAGGGACGCCACATCGGCGACCGAAGATCCGGAAATGCCGCCGAACATGATGCTGGTCATGATATTGATGTATGCCAGGGCGCCGCGCACCTTTCCGATGAGCGCCTTCGTGATGTACACAAGATCGTTGCTGATTCCCGTCAGCGAGAGAATCTGCCCCATGTAAATGAAAAAAGGGATGGCCAGCAGGGTGAAGCTGGTGATGTTCTGAAGAAGGACGGAGGCTATAAGATTCAAGCTTACCGCGGAGTCAAGCAGAATGGGTATCGCCGATGCAATCAGCAAACTGAATACAACGGGAATGCCCGCAAGCAAGCCGAGAATGAACACGATGATAAGCGAAGCCAAAATCACAGCGGGTACCTTCCTTTTTTACCATTCCTCGGCCGCCGTCCGAAATCGCCGTAAAGCGACTCGATGAGCAGAAAG
>CAZGUL010000121.1:0-7368 GCA_964529055.1 uncultured Spirochaetaceae bacterium | reverse complement strand
CCAGGACGGATGTATGAAAATACGCCCGGGAAATTGTTCCTTCCAGAAACCGGATGGGGACAATTTCTCTTCGCGCCAGGCCGTTGATGAAGGCCGCGCGGCCGATGAAAATAAAGAGGGCGAGGGAAAAAACAAGGAGTACGTGGATGATGTATTCCTTGATCTTCATGCTTCTGGGAGAGAGATATTCGTCTATAATATTTATGGTCAAATGTTTCTTTTTGTAAATTGCCGCGGCTGAACCCAGGAAAACGATCCAGCAAATGGCGAAATTCTCGATTATTTGAAGTTCGGGAAGGATCATTTTGAAGACATATCGTGCCGCTACCCCGAAAAAAAAGGAGACCGATAAAACAAACAGCAATATTCCGATGACAAGTTCGATTCCATCGTTGAATTTATCCAACGCCGCTTTTACTTTATTCATATCTTTGCTGCCCTGAAACTCCAGACGCTCCCCGGAACGCATCCGTCCGGGCCGGCGCGCCGCGCGGCGGCCGGCGATCCCCACGGCCGCCGCCTGTTACAGCGGCGGCGATGCCGAAATCTAATTGAATATTTTCCGAATTTCAGCTTCAACATTGAGTTTCTTCGCCCTGCCGTACAGCAAGGACCGTGAAACCTCAATCATTTCCGCCTTATCCGGGTAGGTGATCGTGACTCCGAAATCGGCCTGCAGTTTTTTCGCCAAGGCTTCTTCGGCATCGAAGGCTATCTGAATGTGCTTCTTTTGCATTTCAGCGGAGGCCTCGCGAATAACCTTTTGCTGTTCAGGAGCGAGGGAAGCGAATTTCTTTTCGTTCATGACGCCGAGAAGCAGATTGAAGGCATGCTGGGTTCTCGCGAAATACTTCGCCACCTCGCCGAATCGCTGTTTAATGGCCGCATCGAAACTGTTCTGGGTTCCTTCCACGACCTTCGTCTGCAGAGCGGTGTACAGTTCATTGAAATCGATGGCGATTGGATTGGTTCCCAGCGCCTTGAACCAATCCATTTCGACTGGAATCGGGCGGCTGCGCATGTTCTTGCCCTTCAGGTCGGAGAGTTTATTCACCGGAAAGAGAGTGACCAGGCCCCGTTCGCCTCCTCCGACGTACATAAGGACCCTGAGTCCCGGGTCTTTCAACAGCAGGTCTTCGAAAAAAGCAAATCTTCCCGGTGTTGAGAGAACCTCCATAAAATGATCGCGGTCGCGGAATACAAACGCCGAATCCAGAATGCTGAAAACCGGATGGCTTCCCGCGAATGTGCCGGGATCAATAAGAATGAAATCGATATCGCCGCTGATTACGGACTGGTGCAGTGTCTGGATGTTACCCACCCTCCCGCCTAAAAAAGTCTTGAACTCTATGGAACCGCCGCTTTTCTTGTTTATCGTATCGCAAAGGTCCACCAGCGCATTCGCCAAAAGCGAGCCTTCAGGATTGATAGTCGAAGCAGTCATGGTGATTTTCCTGGCCGCCGGGGCCGCCGGCAAGGTGCCTTCCTTTTGACCGGCCGCGAATACCGGACCGCACACTAGAATACCCACGAAAAGAATCGTGATAATGTGTCTTTTCTTCATACCTGCGCTCCTTCAATAGAAATCGTTTTCTATTTCCCTCGATTATCAGCCCGAAAATTGCTCTTGTCAACAGAATTTATTGCCCATTTCGCGGCTATCCACCCTGTCCTGCACGATTTCATCTGCAAATTTCTTCCTTGACCGCGTAAAAAACGTTTTCTATACTTCAAGGAGGCCATGGACCAGAAACGCATTTCCATACGGGACGTCGCGAAATTGGCGGGGTCTTCCATCACGACCGTTTCCCGCGTCCTCAGCGGTTCCTCCTACCCCGTGTCGGAGGAACGGCGCAGCCTCATCCTCGCCGCGATCCGGGATCTGAATTATTCACCCAACACCGCGGCCCAGATGATGAAAAAGAAGTTTTCCAACCTCATCGGCCTCATCGCGCGGGACATCGCGGACCCCTACTTCGGGGAAATCGCGAAGGGCGTCACCGAAAAGGCGATGAAACTCGGTTTTCTGTGCTTCATCTGCAACACGGGCCGGGTGCCGGAAAACGAGCTGGAGTACCTGGAACTGCTCTGGCGGCACAAGGTGCGCGGAATCGTTCTCGCCGGCGGCGGCATGGGAACGCCGGCGCACCGGGAAAAAATCGCCGGAATCCTGCAGCGGGGGCGGCAGTACGGTCAGCGTCTCGTCGGCCTGGCTCCCCAGGCAACGGACATGCCGGTCGTGACGGTGGACTACGCGGCAACGGTCCGGATGCTGGCGGATTACCTGTGGGACCGGGGCCACCGCCGCATCGCCCTGGTGAGCGGGGCCCAGGCGGTGCTGACGTCCCGGGACCACCTTCGCGGCTATATCGCGGCGCTGGAAGCCCGGGGCGCGGCCCGGGACGACGGGCTCGTCGTGTTCGGGGATTTCACGGAGAGGGCAGGATACGAAGGCGCCGAGCGGCTGTGCCGGCCGGGCCCCCCGCCGGAGGCCGTCGTCTGCGGGAGCGACACCATCGCTATGGGGGTCGTCCACTATCTCACCAGCCGGGGACTCCGGGTCCCCGGGGACGTTTCGGTGACCGGCATCGGGGACATTCCCCAGTCGCTTTACATCACCCCCCCCCTGACGACGGTCCGGATTCCCCGGTACGAAATGGGCTGCCGGGCCGTGGAGATGATCGCCCGGGGCGACGACGGCTTTTTCGGCGAGGACGTCATCTTCCGGCCAAAGCTCGTGGAGCGCGGCTCGGTACGGGACCGGCGCTGAAAAACCCGCCGCGCCATTGACATCGCCGCCGCGGACACCTAGGATGGGAAACATGAAATACGAAGCACAGCACATGGAAGGCGAGGAAGCCCTCGCCGTAGCCCGCGCGGCGGCCGCCGCGGCAAGGACGGCACCGAAGGCCAAGGGGGTCGACCAGATCGTCACGCTTGTCCTCACGGGGCCCGAAAAAGACAGGCTCGCCGACGAAACCCTGAAAATCGGCGAGGAAAAGAACATCCCGTTTTTCGTGCGGGACGCGAAAAACCTGCGCGCCGCGGCGGCGGTCCTGCTCGTGGGCGTGAAAAACAAGGCCCGGGGCGTTCCGAACTGCGGCTACTGCGGATACCCGGACTGCGCGGCGAACACCACCGCGGGAGGCGTCTGCGCCATGTGCGTTGCGGACCTGGGCATAGCCCTCGGATCCGCCGCGTCCCTCGCCGCCGACCGCCGGGCCGACACCCGGATCATGTTTTCCATCGGGAAGGCGGCCCTCGGCATGGGACTCCTGCCCGACGCGGCGGCGGCCTTCGCCCTGCCCGTCAGCTTTTCCGGAAAAAGTCCCTTCTTCGACAGGGGCTGACGGCGGGCCTACACCACCTCGACCGCGAGATCGGGGAATTCACGCCCGAACTCCGCGGTCAGGTCCCGCATCAGCCCGCGGCGCACCACGGCGGTCACCATGCCGGAACAGAAACATTTCTGCCGGGCCTCGGGATTGTCCACCACCACCAGGAGCTTTTTTTCCGACTCGCCGTAACTCACCTTGCGGACCAGCCCCAGGTCGAGCACGCTTAGCCGGGTTTCCGGCTCCTTCACCCGTTCCAGTACGAGGTCAATTTTCCGTTTCATTTCCGGGTCCATCGGAAAAACCTCCTTTCAGGTAAAAGGGCTTAAGACCGGCGGTGATCGATTCCAGGATTTCGCCGAATTTATCCTTCACGGGCCGGAGATACAGGAAAAAGTTCTTGTTGTCGGCGTAACAGCAGAAATGGCGCAGCAGTTCCGGATGACGCACGGTGTCGAGGAGCTTCTTCAGTTTTTCGTCCATCCCCCGGGAATCCCACAGAAGAACATACGACTTCCCGTCGCGGTCGACGTCCTCCCGGGTGAGGCCCGAATATCCGTCGATGGCATTCTTTGCCCGGGACAGGTATGACCTGGCGACGATGTGGCCCTCCCCGGCGAGCTTGCCGTCGGCGAAGAGCTGCATGTAGAACTTGTCGTAACGATTCACCAGGAGCGATATGGGCATGTACAGAACGGACTGCCGGGGCAGCAGGGTGAAGGTCCCCTTCGCTTCCCGGAAGGGTTTGCGGAGCTTGTAGACGTAATTGTACCCGATGGTCCCCCCGAAATTGACGTAATTGGAGTCGACGGGTTTCAGGACATCTTCGGCCTCCCGGCTTATCCAGCCGGAAATCCACCTGTTCTTTTTTCTCCCGTAAAAATATCCCGCCGTCGTGACAAGAGCCAGGGCGAGAAGCGGCACGATATAAGCTTGATTCATGTATGACCCCTAGTTTTTTTTGACTATGTCCGTTTTTACGTCTTCCACATCGATCCTGCCGAGATCGTCGACGGTCCGGATCCCTTCGGGAAGATAAAAGGACGTGAACACCGGGAATTTCTGGAAGCTGCCCTCCACCTTTTCCCGGCATTCCCCCTCGTCGGGGGCCTTGTTGAGACACACGCTGCTGATGAGGACATCGAGTTTTTCCAGTTCGTGACGGATGCGCAGGGCTTCCGCGAGGGAAAGCTCGTCCGGGTTCACAACCACGGTGAGATAGCTCTGCCGGGTAAAAAGATCGTGCAGCCCTGCAAGCCGGGAGGTGATGCCCGACAATCTGGTGTAGATCCTGTCGTCCTCTTTTTTGGAAGACCCTTTGATGACGGAAGCTTCCGGATTCAGCTTCAGCACCGTCTGCCTCTTTTCCAGAATCTTCGCCCTCATGCCCGAAAGCTCGCGGACCCACATGAGGGAGATCGACGGCATGGCGAGGAACCTCAAAGTCAGTGCGGTCGGCGGTGTATCGAAGATGATAATGTCATAAAACTTTTCGTTCTCCTTGTAGATGTGTTCGATGGCCCAGAGAACGGCATACTCCTCGGTGCCGGGGGAGTACTTGAGAATATTGATGTACGAGTCCAGATTCATCGTGACGTTGTATTTATAGTTTTCCTTGATTTCATCCCGGCTTTCCTTCAGATACCGGGCAACCCAGGTCGTGAGATTGATTTCGATCGCGTCCAGATTCGGCCCGAGATGTGTTTTTTCATTGGACAGGACCCGCCGGAACACATCTCCCAGGTTGTGGGCGGGGTCGAGGCTGACGATGAGGATTTTCCTGCCTTCCCGGCTCAGCTGAAAAGCGACGGTGGAAGACAGGGTCGTTTTTCCCACGCCCCCCTTCCCGAGAAAGAATGCGAGTTTCTTCATGTCGATTCGGTTCCCCCTAATCCACGTTGAGCATGCCCATGATCGATCCCAGCGGGTCCTGGGCGAAGTCCGCCCGGGACACCATAAGCCGTATTTCGTTTTCCATGAACGGCAGAAGCTCCATGGCCATCGCCGCGGGCGGCGAAGGGAGCCCTATGAAGCTCCCCAGAAGAAGAATGACGAACATGTTCTCCATTTCGTTGAGCTCGAATTCGAGCATGCCCGTCGCCTTGTCACGGTGGACCTGGACCACGGTGCGCCAGAATTCATCAACGAACGAAAGAGTCTTGCGGAGCGTGCCGTTTTTCATTGCCGATTGATCCTCTGCGGAGAATATACCCAAAGATACTCTCCGTGTCCCTAAAAAAAAAAGCCCGCACGGCCCCGGGGGGGGCCGTACAGGCACTGCGCATCGAATACCCGAACGGGGATTATGCCTTCTGGCCGGCGGCGACCTTCTTGCCGCCGAAGTTCTTGATGAATTCGTAGACCATGATGAAGTTCATGGCGAGCATGATGATGTTGATGACTCCCACCACGCCTCCGGTGATGACGTTCTTGATGTTCGCCATATCCTTGAAGTGCAGCGGTATGATGACGAATTCGTACCAGATGATGCCCGCGGTGACGGTGACCCACAACAGGATAGCCGGGATCAGAACCACGTTGGTGTACTTGTCGTTGAGTTTCTTCTTGACCCACATCGCCGCGGTCAGCATGACGATGGAGGCGATGAGCTGGTTGGCTCCGGAGAAGGCCGGCCACAGGACGGTGTAGTTGCCGGTCCAGGCGAGGCCGATTCCGAAGAAGGCGATGATCAGGGACGCAATCCACTTGTTCGCGAAGAGGCTGTACACCCCGGCGTTCTTCTCCTTCAACGGGAGTGCGAGTTCGCCGACGATGTAGCGGCCCAGCCGGTTCGTGGTGTCCAGGGTCGTCAACGCGAAGGAGGAGACCCAGATCGAAGCGAAGAGGGCCATGAATTGTTTCGAAATGAAGGGAAGGCCCGCGTTGACCATGGCGCCGAAGCTCTGGGTGAACCGGGGAAGGGCTCCGGTGGACATGACTTTGTCGCCCAGGGCGAGGGTGCCGAACCCGGCGATGGAGATGACGACCAGGGTCGAGAGGAAGCCTTCGGTCAGCATGGAGCCGTACCCGACGAAGAGGGCGTCCTTTTCGTCACGGAGCTGTTTGGAGCTGGTTCCCGAAGCGACGAGGGAATGGAAGCCCGAAAGGGCGCCGCAGGCGATGACCAGCGGAACCGTGGGCCAGAACGGGGACGGCTGTCCGCCGATGACCTTGGCGCTGAAGCTCGTGAACATGGGAACCGAATCGAAACCCTTGAAGGTGATGAATGCGGCGATTCCGCCCAGAACAAGCCCGAAGTACAGCAGGAAGGAGTTAAGGTAGTCCCGCGGCTGGAGCAGGATGTTGACCGGCATCGCCGAGGCGATGACGATGTAGACGAAGATGACGAAGAACCACATGTCCTTGCTGGCCTTGATTCCGGCCTTGCTTCCGACGTAGAAGGCGAGAATCAGAAGCACGATGCCGATGGCCGTGCTGAGGCCGATTCCCAGCTTCGTTCTGTACATCAGGATGCCGAGAACGATGGCCGCGGCGCAGAACAGGAAGAAGGTGGAGGCGACTTCACCGCCGCCGGCGGCGAACTGACCCGCGACTATGTCGCCGAATGCGGCGACGACCAGGATGCACAGGAACAGGATGAACCAGCCGAAGGATTTCCCCGCGCCCTTGCCCATCAGGTCCTGGGCGACAAACTGCACGGACCGGCCGTCATACCGCACCGACGCGGTCAACGACAGGTAATCGTGGATGGCGCCGATGAAAATGTTGCCGAACCAGATCCACAGCAGGCCGGGAAGCCAGCCCCACGCCACCGCGATTGCCGGGCCCACGATGGGTCCCGCGCCGGCGATGGACGCGAAATGGTGGCCGAAAAGAACGTACTTGCTCGTCGGCACATAGTCGACACCGTCGGAGAGCCTCTTCGACGGGGCATCCGGGGCGTCCTGAGATTTGAGCAGGTTCTTCTGGAGATTTCGTCCATACGTGAAATAGAAGACGAAATAAATCGCCAGAGCGATGACAGCAATTAGAGCACTCATTCAATCCTCCTCCGCATTGAATAAAATATGAA
>CAZGUL010000120.1:0-7935 GCA_964529055.1 uncultured Spirochaetaceae bacterium | reverse complement strand
CACACGGTCGTTTTTCTGGTTTTACGTGAGCTGAAGGAACGAAAGAGGAAGTTCCTCGGTCTTCCTGTTGCCCGTGAAATAAGTGGTAGTCTGGAGGAAGGTTCCCTCCCTGCTCCGGTAGCCGAACACGGGGTGAAAGACGACCTCGTCGCCGGGGTAGAAGAAAAAAGGTAGATAGAAAACCGGAATATGGCCGACGTACAGGGACGCGTTCCTTATGCCCCATTCACCGGGCCCCAGTATCCAGACTTTTTCGGCTTTTATCTGGTAATTGGCCGGAATCCGGGGAGAGGATGTGATCCACGCGTCGTCCATGACGACGAAATCCTGGGACGAGCGGGAAATGAATTCCCCCTGTATGCGGAATTTCAGCGTTTCATTGTCGATGGTGCGGTCCCTGAAGGACGCTCCGTCGAAGAAATAGCCTTCCCAGGTGTCGGTGTTCAGGGTCAGGCTGTCGCCGGAAAAAACCTCGTCCCGCCCCTCGCCGGTGATCTTGTATTCCACGCCGCCGGACGCGCTGAGGAGCTTCAGCGTCTGGTTGAACAGCACGGAATCGGCCTTTATCGTGTAGGTGTATCCCTTCTCCGCGTCCTTGAGGGAAATCAGGACTCCGCCGTCCAGGCGCACGTAATCCTCGTTGAACTGCTCCAGGGAAAAATATTCCGTGCTGTCGGCGGATTGTATGTCGATGACCGATTCGTCGGGCCCCGTCTTCTCCGGAGGCGTCACCTTGTAATGGGAAAAAAGCCGGTTTTCCAGGTCCGTCCGGGAGCCCTGGGTGGACAATCCCAGGCGTCCGCACCATGCGGCGAGCTCGGAAAAAGAAGAGGCGCGAATGTCCATGGGAAGGGATTCGGTGAATACCCGGGACGGGTCCTCCGCCGGGACGGTTTCGAGAGCAACGAGAAAACAGGCCAGGAACAAAGCCGTTTTCACACACCATCCTTTCAAGCCGGCCCCTCGAGCACCTTCCGCAGAAAATGTCCCGTGTGGGATCGCGGGTTCGCCGCCACATCCTCCGGGGTGCCCGTCGCGACGATTTCGCCCCCTTTGAGGCCGCCCTCGGGGCCGAGGTCGATGACCCAATCCGCCTGCTTGATGACGTCCAGATTGTGCTCGATGAGCACCATCGTGTTGCCCCTGTCGACGAGCTTCCGCAGAACGTCGAGCAGGACCTTGACGTCCGCGAAATGCAGTCCCGTGGTCGGCTCGTCGAGAATGTAGAACGTGGAACCCGTGGCCCTCTTCGACAGTTCGAAAGCGAGCTTGATGCGCTGGGCTTCCCCGCCGGAAAAAGTCAGCGCGGACTGCCCGAGCTTGATGTATCCCAGGCCCACGGAATTCAAGGTTTCCAGTTTCGCCGCGGCCCGGGGAACGGCGGCGAAGAATTCCAGTGCCTCCTCGACGGTCATTTCCAGAATATCGTGGATGTTCCTGCCCTTGTAGCGGATATCCAGCGTTTCCCTGTTGAACCTCTTTCCCTTGCACACGTCGCAGGTAATGTAAACGTCGGGGAGAAAATGCATTTCGATTTTGATCGTTCCGTCGCCGCGGCAGTTTTCGCACCTTCCCCCGGATACATTGAAGGAGAACCTTCCCGCCTTGTATCCGCGGGCCTTGGATTCCGGCAGCATGGCGAAAAGCTCGCGGATGTGGGAAAACAGGCCGCTGTAGGTCGCGGGATTGGAACGGGGAGTCCTTCCGATGGGGCTCTGGTCGATGTTGATGACCTTGTCCAGATTTTCGGCCCCTTCGAGCCGGTCGTAGGCTCCTTCGGGCATCCGCGCCTTGTTCAGCCGGTTCGCGAGAACGGGATACAGGAGGTCCGTCAGCAGCGACGACTTCCCCGATCCTGACACCCCGGTGATGACGATGAACTTTCCCAGCGGGAACTCAACTTCGATGTTTTTCAGATTGTTTTCCCGGGCGCCGCGAAGCGCGAGGACTTTTCCGCTGCCGTTTCTTTTCGTTTTCGGGGTATCGATCCGCAGGGAGCCTCGCAGAAATCTGCCGGTGAGGCTTTCCTCGGAGCGCAGGATGTCCTCCAGAGTGCCCTGCGCGATGATCCTGCCTCCGTGCACCCCCGCGCCGGGACCGAGGTCGACGATGTAATCGGCGGTGCGCAGGGTCTGCTCGTCGTGTTCGACGACGATAAGGGTGTTCCCGATGTCCCGCAGCCGCTTCAGCGTTTCGATGAGGCGGACGTTGTCGCGCTGGTGCAGGCCGATGGTCGGCTCGTCCAGAATGTACAGCACCCCCACCAGCGAAGAGCCGATCTGGGTCGCCAGCCGGATGCGCTGGGCTTCGCCTCCGGAAAGCGTGGAGGCCTTGCGCTCCAGGGTGAGATATTCGAGTCCCACGCTTTTCATGAAACCCAGCCGGGCGATGATTTCCTTCACGATCTGGTGCGAAATTTTCTTTTCGGTTTCGGAGAGCTCCAGACCGGTGAAAAAATCCAGGGCCTCCCCCACGGGGAGGCAGGACGCCTCGTGTATGTTCTTCCCCCCAACGGTCACGGCGAGGGCCTCTTTCCTGAGGCGCCTTCCCCCGCAGGCGTCGCAGGGTTTCTGTGACATGAATTTTTCCAGCCACTCCTTGACCCCTTCGGAGGATGTCTCCAGGTAACGGCGCTTAAGATCGTCCAGAATGCCTTTGAACGGCGAATTGTACTCGAATTTGCCCGTTCCTTCCCTGTTGACATACGACACCGCCACGGGTTCCTCGGTGCCGTGCAGAAGGGCCTGCATCACCTGCGCGGGCAGAGAATCGAGGGGCGCGTCGAGACTGAATCCCAGATGACGGGCCAGGGATTCGAATTTGCTCCTGTACCATGCCGCGTCGGGATTGTATGGAACGACGCCCCCCTCGTTGAAGGAAAGGCTCCTGTCCGGCATCAGCAGGTCGGGGTCGAATTCCAGGGTTATTCCCAGACCCGTGCATGCCTCGCACGCACCGTAGGGGTTGTTGAACGAAAAAAGTCTCGGCTGCATTTCCGGCAGGCTTATTCCGCAGTCGGGGCAGGAATTCTTCCGTGAAAAAAACTCCTCCTTTTCCCCGTCATCGTCGAGCCGGACGGCGACGACGCTTCCGTCCGCGGTCTCCACGGCGGTTTCCACGCTTTCGGCTATCCGCTTCCGGTTTTCCGCTGATATCACGACGCGGTCGATGACGATGTCGATCCGATGCTTTCGGTTTTTGTCGAGTTTCGGGCCCTCTTCCAGCAGGAGGATGTTTCCGTCGATCCTGGCCCGTACGAAACCGGCCCTGGCGGCGTCTTCCAGAACCTTCTGGTGCTCCCCCTTGCGGCCCTGGACCACCGGAGCCAGGATCATGAGGCGGGTTCCGTCCGGGTAATTCATGATGATGTCCAGGATCTGGTCGATGGACTGTTCACGGATGATTTTCCCGCACCCGGGACAGTGGGGCGTTCCGACCCGGGCGTACAGCAGCCGGAGGTAATCGAAAATTTCCGTCACCGTTCCGACGGTGGAACGGGGGTTCCGATGTGTGGTTTTCTGCTCTATCGATATGGCCGGAGACAAGCCCTCGATGTAATCCAGGTCCGGCTTGTCCAGGCGTCCGAGAAACTGACGCGCGTAGGCCGACAGGGACTCCACGTACCTTCTCTGCCCCTCGGCGAAAATCGTGTCGAATGCGAGGGACGACTTTCCCGAACCGCTCATGCCCGAGATGACGATGAGTTTGTCCCGGGGAAGCTCGAGATCGATATTCTTCAGATTATGTTCCCGCGCTCCCTTGATGATGATCTTGTTCATGGGTCAGTACGCGATGAGCGGCTCCGGCTGCGGAGAGGCGAGCTGGTTTCTGCTCCGCACCTTCCACTCGCCGCCTCCGAAATCGCGGACGATTTCCCATAATTCCCGGGCGGCGGACCGGGCGCCGGATCCGTGGAGGGCCGCGGCGAGAAAATACAGGCCTTTGTGAAGTTCGGATTCTTCGACGTACTCCGCCGCTGATGTCAGTCTGCCGCTTTTTTCCAGAAGGTCGCGAAGCGTCGTAAAGACAAAGTCCGGATCCCTGTCCTTCAGGGTATCGATGAGGGTCGAGACCGCGGCGAGGTTCGCGAAAAGAAGGTGAAGAACAGCTTTGCTTTCCCGGCCGGTGCGCACTGCGAATATTCCCAGACCGAGATGGGCCGGCCGGGAAAAGTCGTCCTTCAGCCGGTAAAGCCTGACGAATGCATCGAAATTTTCGTCCACGGCGGTCTTCAGGTAGCCGTCCCGCAGCCGACTGTATCTGTTCTCCGCGTAGGTCGCCTGGTTCGAGAGTATGTTTTCCAATACATTCTCATAATTCTTATAGCTTTTTCGCTGGTAATGGATGTCCGCCAGCAGATACTGGATCGCGTATTTTTCATCGGGAACGACGAACAGGCCCGATTTCTCCAGGGCCTGTTTCAGGTAGCGCTCCGCGAGGTCGTTTTCCCCTTCCTCCCTGTAAATCCGCCCCAGGAGCGCGTACGCTTCAGGGGGAATTACACGGGAGGGATCCTGCAGCTCCTTGACGGCTTTCAGCGCGGCGCCGTGGTCGCCGTTCCGGTAATGCTCGAGCCCTTTGCGGTACACGTACCAGTCCGGCTTTCCCGCGTAATTCTCTTCGGCCCCGAGGGAAAAACACGGCAGAAGCGCCATAAGAATCAGGATTTTCATGTGAAAAAAAAACATTCCGCGAAGTTTCTTCACAATTTTTCGATTTCCTCCCAAAAAGCGTCGGCCGCCTCGGATTCGTTCACGGTCCTGAGGATTTCCCCGTGCTTGAACAGTATAACACGGCCTCCGGAACCGGTGATACCGATATCCGCGTGCCGGGCTTCCCCGGGACCGTTGACGACGCAGCCCATGACTGCGATCGTGATATCCTTCGGCAGGGCCATGAGCCGGCTCTGCGCCCCGGCCAGAAAACCGTGGACGTCGAAGCCGGACCTCCCGCAGCGGGGGCAGCTGACGATGCGCACCCCTCCCCTGCGCAGTCCCAGCACGGACAGGATTTCCCGGGCGGTGATGAGCTCCGATTCGGGCGTGTCGGACAGGGAAACCCGCAGGGTCGCTCCGATGCCGTCACGGAGAAGATCGGCGAAGGCCAGCGTGGTTCTGACGACTCCCGGAATGAGGGGTCCCGCTTCGGTAACGCCGATGTGAAGAGGGTAATCGAATTTTTCCGAGAAAAGACGATTCGCGCGCACCGTACTTTCCGTATCGGACGATTTCAGCGAAATTATGATGTCCCGGAAATTCAGGCTCTCCAGAACGGCGATTTCCTCCTCCGCCGCCTTGACCATCGCGGAGGCCGTGTCCTTCTCCCCCGCCAGGTGCCGGGGAAGAGAGCCGTGATTGACACCGACCCGGATCGGGACCCCGCGGTCCGACGCTTTCCGGACGACCTCCTCCACCTTCCACCGGGCCCCGATGTTGCCGGGATTGATGCGGATCTTGGCTATCGGAAAATCAAGGCACCGGAGGGCAAGTTTGTAGTCGAAATGAATGTCGGCTACCAGCGGAATTCCGACTCTCCCCGTGAGCTCTCCCAGTACGAGGGCCGAGGCATCGTCCGGCACGGCGAAGCGCAGGATGTCGCATCCCAGCGCGGCGAGACCGTTGATCTCCGCGATGAGGTCCTCGGACACGCGGTTCAGCGGCCTTTTCCACATGGTCTGAATGGAAACGGGAGCATCCCCGCCGACGAAGATGCTCCCGACCCGAATTTTACGCGTTTTCATGTAAGGGAAAACTTCTCCCTCGGCGTTTTTTCTAGCCGGTGATTCCGAGAAGAAAAACCATGACGAAAAGGGCGACTGTTTCGACCAGACCGAGAACGAGGATGTAGTTTCCGAAGCCCTTGCCTGTTTCCGCGAAGGCGTCGGAAGCGGAGGCTCCGGCCTTTCCCTGATACCACGCGGAAACACCCATCGCGAGACCGCCGAAAAGGCCGGCGCCGAGGATGATTCCCGGGTCCATCGTCTCCATCACGGCGCGGAAGGCGTTCATCAGGATGAAACCGTAAATCGTCTGGGTCAGAGGCGCGCCGACGAACGCGATCAGAAGGAAAGGCGCGGGCTTGTTCTGGAGAAAGCATTTTTTCCAGGCTCCGATGGCGGCCATTCCCGCGGAACCGGCTCCAAGAGCGGATCCCGCCGCGGCCAGGGCCATGAATGCTCCGATACCTATCAAACCGATGTTCATGAGAGTTCTCCTTGCGATTGTGTTTGTGTTTTCCGTTCAATCTGCTCACGGAAGGGTTTATAGGAAAACCCGCTCCATTCCAGACCAAGGTGGTTCGAAAATTCGAGGACGTTCAGGCGGACGCCGTGGACGATGACGGAAAGCCCGCTCATCGCCATGTTGAGTCCGTGGCCCAGCACTATGACGATTATCCCGAAAACGATCCCCGCGGGGTTCGTCATCATCCCCTGGGCCATGGCGTTGAAGCTTTTCGCGATCTCGATGCCGGCAAGCCCGACGGCGAAGAGCCGGATGTAGGAGATGATGTCCGAGAACGCGGAAATGCTGTTCAGAAAGGTCGTGATGAAACCGCCAAGCCCCTTGATGAGGCCCTTGAAGAAATTTCCCTCCTGCTGGGAAAGGAAGAGGACCATCAGGAATCCCACGAGGATCATTGTCTTCGCGAAATCCGGAACGGGATATTTAATGGGGTCCAGCACCATGTTCAGCACGAGAAAATAGAGGCCCAGCACCATGGAGAGCCATCCCAGCTGGGCGAAGGCCCGGATCCTCGGTTTTTTCCGGATTTCCCGGGAGAAATTCCAGATGTGGGCG
Organism: uncultured Spirochaetaceae bacterium; assembly: GCA_964529055.1. GTDB lineage: Bacteria > Spirochaetota > Spirochaetia > DTKZ01 > DTKZ01 > JAKQWJ01. The sequence continues at coordinate 1,138 of CAZGUL010000120.1, read as the reverse complement.
ATGGAAAGGTGAATCGTGCCGACTACGAAGGTAATGAATTTGACGGCGTCGCTGGATTTCGGGTTCCAGCTGGACAGGGCGGGCACGACGAACCATGAAAAAGGAGCGGTCTTCGCTATGGGTTCGAAACCGAACCAGTTCCCCGTCAGCGCGCCCCACACTATGGTACCGGAAGCCATCAGGAGAAACAGGGCCAGAACGGCGGGCACGGTTCCTGTTTTTTTTCTTGACCGGACGGCGAAGAAAACGGAAACGCCCAGAAGCAGGGTGCCGTAGGCCGCATCCCCGATGATCATCGCGAAAAAGAAGCTGAAAAAAACGAGAAAGAAGAAACTTATGTCCACTTCCCGGTATCCCGGGACGGTCCCGAGAAAATCGAAAACCGGCTGGATGATCCTGACGGCGCGGGGGTTCTCGACCAGGGTGGGAACCGCTTCGTCTTCCGCGGGATCACGTATGAGGAGCCCCCACCCTTCGGTTTTTGCCGTCCGGCGGAGATCGTCTATTTTGGTTTCAGGCACGAAACCGGACAGGTGGGCAAGCGGACCTTCGGTGCCGAGGTCGGCCCCGGCCTGTTCGAACTCGATTTTCCCTTGTATCGTCTTTCTCGCCTCGAATATCGCGGCCTCGAAGGAGCGCAGGGCCTCGATTTCCTGACGAATGGAGGCGGTTTCCCGTTTCTTTTCTTCCAGGGAATCCCTCAGCCCCGAAAGACCCTTTTCGGGTACGGGAAGAGGATCGAAACCGGAAGGAAAATCTTCGTCCGTTTTTCCGATCCAAGCGTAACCGGTTGTCGATTTCTTCCGGCACACGACGAAGCGCAGTCCTTCCCGGGGAAGTTTTTTTTCGTCGTCCCGGGTGAACTCGTAGAGTCGGATTTGCAGGCCCTTCGACTCGATGTAACGGAGGGTTTCCGGGTCGTAGTCCCCCCAGGGCGTGATTCTTTCGATTTCCCGGAGGAGTTTCTCCGCCTCGTCCCTGCGCTGCCGGAGTTTTTCCGAAAGGGCGAGGACTTTTTCCGCCGTCACCACCGCCTCGTCCTCGGAAATGGAAACGGGAGGCCGGGGCGGCTCTCATCCCGCGCGGCGCGCGCGTGCTGACGCACTGCAACGCCGGCGAGCTGGCCACGGTCAGCGGA
>CAZGUL010000119.1:0-7952 GCA_964529055.1 uncultured Spirochaetaceae bacterium | reverse complement strand
TTCCTCGTACAGAGGTTCGTTCGATCCCTGTTTCGCCTTCTTGATGCTGCCGGAAACCTTTTTGGACAGGTCGTCGAAATCGTTGACCTTGAAGCTCGATTTGTTGTTCTGGTACATCGCCTCGGTGACGTCCCAGAGATGGAAAATCTCGTTCTTGTAGGCTTCCATCTGCTTGTCGTAGGCTTCCTGTTCCTTCTGGAGCTGCTCGGGATCGTAATATTTCAGCCTGATGGAGTAGCGTTCGTCCGGCAGATTGGCGGGATCCACATCCTCGTACTCGCGGATGATGAGTTCCCGGGCGTTTTTCAGGTTCTCGATGTACTGGTATCCCATTTTGCTGGTATCCAGGATCGAGGTGATGGAATTGATGGCGGTGTTGAAACCCCTGTTCCGGATGTTTTCGGTGTCGATGATCTTTTTCAGGTTTTCCCGGATGTTGAGGGGATCGAACTCCTTCGGATCGATTTCGGCGCGGAGTCCTTCGATTTTATCGATCAGGTTCTTCGCCAGGAAGGTGTACCGCTTCGATTTCTCGTCCTCGATTTCGTCGTCCGTGTAGTTCGGGACCCTTTTCATCTTCTCGAAGATCATTTCCGTGTCCTGCAGTTCTTCCTTGCCCTCGTCGACGAGCTGGGTCTGCAGGGCTTCCATCTCTTTGTCGATGTAGGTCGTGATCGTCCGGGCGATCTGGTCCTTGATGAGGTATTCGACCGTGGACTGATACTGGAAGATCGGGCTGATGAGTTCGGAATCCAGAATGTTGACCGAAAGTTTGACATCGGTCACCGTCTTGCTCTTGTGGACGTTGTCCTTGAAGGCGCACTTTACGATCGAGTACGCGTTCTCTCCGCGGATGAAGGCTCCGACGTCGGCTTTCTGGCGCAGCAGGGAGTTGGTCTCGTTTTCCAGGTCGTTGAGGCCCCGCTGGATGTGGCCGTGCAGATGGCCGTACATGTTGACGATGGATTTTTCGATTTCACCGGTGTTGAACTTGTCCGCCCCGGCGATCTGGTCCAGCATTTCCGCTATTTCCTTCGGAGTATAGCGGGCGAGGGTCTTGTTCTCTTCCTTGTCGACGAAGTTCCGGATCTTCTTCACCATCTCGTCTTCAGTGGTGACGATGTACCGGTTGAACATGTTCTGGTAGTTCTGGTTGAAGTAGTTGTACAGCTTTTCTTTGAGGCCGCCCATCACTTCAAGTTTTTCGAGAACTTCCTTCGGCAGCTTGGTCTGGACCAGATTGAGAATATTCTGGGTCTCTTCCTGAATCAGCTGGTCAAACTCGTCTTTCTGACGGCGCCCTTCCTGAGCCAAGCTGTTTCGAGAACCTACAGCGGAAGGTTTCGTAGGATGAAATACATTTGGGCTACGCGATATATCTGACATAGACTACTCCTTTCTTATAGATTCCTCGGGGAAGAATACCCCGGTATCGCCATAATACAGTATAGTACATCTCCCTCCAAAAACAAACGAAATTTTATGTTTTTTTTACCCCTCCGTCAAGGTTTGCGCTTTTTTCTCGAAAAACCTCCTTAAATTCTCGCTGCGGCAGGCCGAGGCGAGTTTCCCGACAGCCGCCGCCACCCGGGACCTCTCTTCCGCCGGAACCGGACCCGGTCGATAGGGAGCCATGATCCTTTCGTATTCGGCGGCCTGCCGGCGCATGGACGCGCGGATGTAGGCCGTCGCGATTCCCCACAAGGTGTCCCCTTCGCGGACCGTATGAACGCCGCCGTCCGGAAGGGTGAACTCGTTGGCGGGAAATATCCAATTGGGGTCCGGCCGCACATCCTCGGGACGATCCAGCGGACGGTACCCGTTCCTGTCCGCCACCTCGTTGACAAGGCGGAAAACATCCAGAACCGTGATCGCGAAAGAGTCGGGATCGATTTCGGGGGCCGCCGCCGGTGAAGGCGCGCTCACGCCTGCCGCCGCGCCGGGCTGTCCCGGACCGGTCTGCCCCGGAACGGCGGAGGGCCCCTCCCCCGCTGCCGGCGTCTCCCCGGCCGAGGTCCCGGCGGGAACATCCACCGCGGGTCCGCCGGGAAGAGCTCCCGGCGTTCCCGCCGCTCCCGGAGCTTCGGGTGTCCCGCCGGCAGGCACGGACGGAGCCGGGGAAACGGCTCCGGGAGCGGCGGCGCCCGGCGAGCCCGGCGCCTCGGAACCCGCCTCGGTCGGAACGGGAACGCCCTTTTCCCCGCAGGAGCGCAGAAGAAGGAATGCGGCGCCGCCCGCCGCGGCCACCGCGAGAACGGGAAGCAGGTACCTTCCCGCGCCGAAACCCTTCCGCGGGCCGAAGGTGCGCGGAAAAGGCGCGGCCGTCTTCATGCCGGCGGAAGGAACGGCCGTCGGGGTGCCGCTTGCCGGGACGGCCGGTCCGGCGGAAACGCCTGTTTCCCGGGTCTTCCCGCCGGCCGAGGTCTTCTCTGCCGCCGGGGCCGGCGCGGACCTGTCCCCGGCGGTGCTGGAGAGAAGCTCCAGCGGCGATTTCGGCTCATCGGCCTCCGCCGATTTCTTTTTCCGCTTCGGGGGCACGACGGTAAGCCCTTCGAGAAAACGGGCGAGCCGCTCCCTCTCGCGAACGTGAAAAGCTTCGTCGTAACGGCCGGTGAGCTTGTCCACGGCCTCTGCGCTCTTCTGCGCCCCGACGATCTTCAGCGGAGTAAGAACGCCGCCGAGCCGGTAGAAAACGAACCACTCGCCGTCGGCCCGCACGAAATCCCCGAGCACGGGCAGACGCGTTTCGTTGCTCTCCGGCAGCGGCATTCCGCCCAGGAGAGCCGCGAGACGGGCGCCGTGCTTCTTGAATCCCGCGGTGACGCCTTTCCGCAGGGACCAGAGACGCGCAAGCTCCCGGATGTTCCAGAGAAGGAAAACCAGGTCTTCCGGGGCGCCGCCGGTAAAATTCTTCGCCTTTGCCTCCAGGAGGCCGTTCGCGGCCGAACTGCCGACGGGTACCAGCACCGCCCGGCACAGGGGCTCGATTTTCCGGACATATTCCTGGGTTTCCGGGTTTCCGCAATCCTTGAATTCCCGCAGGATGGCGAAAATATAATCGTCCGCGAAGGCGGGAGGTTCCCTGTCGTCCTTTTCGAGTATCCGGTACGGCACGCCCTCCACGGGGAGAAAACGCTCGCCGCCATAGCGGATCCCCTTTACCGTGTCCCGGCCGAAGGAGGGCAGATCGCCGTCGGTTTCGGCGGGAAAGTGCACGTCCGGGAATCCGGCGCCGTCGGGATACCCGACGACCAGGTTCCTGCCGCGGCGTTCCAGGGTGAATCCCGAAAAGACCTTCCTCTCCCCCGGCTCCAGGTGCACGACGATGCAGGACAGGCCCGCGCCGGAAAAAAGCGACACCGCGCTCTGCAGACGGCGCAGTTCGGAAGTCGCGACCCGGAGGTCCTTTTTCGTCACCGTCGCGCGCTTGAACCGGTTGAGGAGTCCCTCCGACAACCGGTCCTCCGCGAGCCACAGCACCAGGTCCGGGTCGATCCCGTACCGGCCGAGGTCCACGATGTAATCCGGGGACACGCCGACGGTGCCGATCCTGCCGTCCCGGAAAAAATACGGCTTCGTTCCCGCCACCAGGAAACCCGGGGAGGCCAGATCGCGGACGAGGTATCGCAGCGGGTTCGCCTTGACGAGCTGGGAGGTCCGTTCCGCCCGGCAGACGAAATGGCCGTCCTCCCGTTCCCTTTCGTGAAGGTTGAAAATCTGCCGCTTGTCGTGGACGATGTGGAGGTTCCCGCTCCGGTAAAAATACACGAAAGCGCCGGCCTTCTTGGGGCTCTCCTCGTCTTCCTCGTATTCGTACCCTTCCACGGGAAGGTCTTTTTCGTCCAGAAACTGCTTGAGTTTTTCGATTTCCGCGGGGTCCCCGATGTACCGGGTTTCCCCGTTCAGCGGCAGCTGGAGGTTTTCATGCTCCAGGAGCTGGTTGCCCGTCAGCGATTCGGTGACCACCACGGCGGATATGAAGGTTTTCGCCTTTTCCGAAAGGTGCGGCGAGTTGCCGATCCGCAGAAAAGGTCGATAATCGTCCGCCGCTTTTCCCAGATAGATGATGTAACATTCCGTGTCTATATGGAAGATGCGGAGAAGAGGATCATCGATCATACTCTAACTCTACCACATTTTTCGCTATTCCGTACAATCTTTTTTTGGTTTATAGTTGCCCCATGGTATTATGCGAAAACTCCTACCGCAAGATCATTCCCGTCGCGGGAGGAAAAGGCGGAGTCGGAAAATCCGTCCTGGCGGCGAATCTGGGCATCCTTCTCGGGGAAGCGGGAAGGCGCACGGTGCTGGTGGACATGGATATCGGCGGCTCCAACCTCCACTCGTGCCTGGGACTGAAGAACAACCATCTCGGTCTGGGCAATTACCTGGCCAACAAGGACATCGCCTTCAGGGACATCATGCTGAGGACCGATTACGCCAACGTGTTCTTCATACCCGGCGACGTTCTCGTGGCGGGGACCCCCGAAAAAGTGGCGGCCCAGAAACGCGGCATCATCGCGCAGCTCCTGAAGATCGAAGCGGATTACATCATCCTCGACCTGGGCTCGGGGAGCGGCAGCCAGATCGTCGATTTCTTCCTGATCTCCAACGCGGGGCTCCTGGCGGCGGTTCCCCAGGCGACCTCGGTCCTCAACGTGTACGGATTCCTGAAAAACACCGTGTTCCGCTTTCTGCAGCGGGCCCTGGCGGACAAAAAATCCGCGTCGACTTACCTGGAAGGAATCCTGAAGGAGCCCAAGCCCAACGCCCTGCCCCCGATGGGCAAAATCCTCAAGGACATCGAGACCCGGGACAAGGCATCGGGGAAAAAAATCCGGGAATATCTGCGGAGCCTGAAGCCCAGCCTGATCGTCAACATGGCGGAGAGCCCCGAGGACCTCGGCATAATCGAGAACCTGAGGAACCTGGTCAAAAAGAACCTGGAAATCGACCTGGGGTGCCTCGGGCTCGTGTACTACGACACGGCGGTGAACGCCTCGATGCGGGACCTGAAGCCGCTGGTCACAGCCTATCCGGAGAGCCTCGCCGCGCGGCAGATAAACCGGATCGCCCAGAAAATCGTCCAGTCCCGCGAATTTCCCGACCTGCCGCTGGACCTCTCATCGTACAAGGATTCGTACGAACTCGCGTCCATCGAGGCGGAAAACGATTTTCCCGAAAAGGAAGCGCCATCCGGACCCGACAGAAGCGACGGCATCGCCCCGGACGAGATGCTGGCGGTGCTGTCCGCCCAGCAGAAAAAAATCAGCGAACTGCAGGGAACCCTGCGCATGCTGACCATGGGCAACATCGGGGCATCCCCGACGGACCGTTCCTAACGCAGAGGCCCGGGGTATTCCCCCCGTGCGATGAGCTTCCGCACCCCCGCCTGGACCGCCGGCTTGTCCGCCTGGTAGGTAATGCCGAACCACTCGGCCGACGACGGCAGGACCTTGACCCGGGCCTCCCCCGCCGAGACGAGGGCGCCCACGACGGACGGAATGTAGCATTCCGCCTTCGGGTCCCCGCCGCTTTTCGCGAGGAACGAAGCGAACTCCCTTTCGAGCAGCGGAAAAATCCGCGGAGTGAAACCGAACATGTTCATGCTGACGGTCTCGTCGCCGGAGAGAGGAACGTCCGCGGGGTCGCGGCGGCTGACGATTCCGCCGGAGGTCTTTTCAATTTTCAGATGCTCGTCGATGGACAGGAGAAAACCTTCATCGTCGGTCCTGCATATTCCCCGGGAAACAGAGCCGTTCTCCGAAAGGGTGTTTTTCAAACGGTAGCCGACCATCGCGAAATCGGCGCCCGCCGGGTCGATCCGGCGAAGGTGCCCGGCCATGACCCGGTACGCGTCGAACCCGTAGAAATCGTCGGCATTGACCACGGCGAAAGGACCGCCGGCCTCGCGGCGGGCGGCGAGGACCGCGTGCGCCGTTCCCCAGGGTTTTGTCCGTCCCGGCGGAGGGGAAAAGCCGGGCGGAAGCATGTCGAGCTCCTGATGGACATAGCTCACGGGAACGCCGCCGAGACGGGTCCCCAGGAATTCCTTTATCTCCGCCTCGATCGCCCGGCGGATGATGAAAACGATTTTGCCGAACCCGGCACGGCGGGCGTCGTGGATGGAGTATTCCATGATGGACTCCCCGTGCAGGCCCACGGGTTCTATCTGCTTTATGCCGCCGTACCGGGACCCCATGCCGGCGGCCATGACGACGAGAACAGGTTCCATGTTCTTCTTGTATCATGGAGGCGCCGGGCCGGCAAGCCGGGACACCGCGAAATTTCCTCTGGAATCCGGGGTGATATCATTATATACTGGTCGGCGCGGCGCCGCCCGGAGGAGGTACGGAGGCGTGCCGAAAGAAAAGGAGGTTTTTTTCCATGAAACCCAGAATGGACCTGATCGCCGGAATTTTTCTTTTCGTTTTCTCGGTGATCATGTATTACGCGTCTTTCAGCATAAAAATGCTGATGGTTTCCCGCATCGGCTCCCGCTTCGTTCCCCAGCTCGTCGCGGTTGCCATGGGAATCCTGAGTCTCGTACTTGTAATTCAATCCCTGCTTCGCATGAAGGCCGGGCAGAAAGCCGCCCGGACCGAAGCGGGCTCGCCGCCGAAATGGACATTCGAAGATTACGTCCCCGTCTGGGGGACCTTCATCGCCCTCATCTTCTACGCCGTGGCGTTCGAGCCGCTGGGTTTCATCGTATCCACGACCATTTATCTTCTGGTGCAGTTTTTCCTTCTCACCAGCATGGTGAAACGCAAATACCTGGTATTCCTCGTTTCCGCGGTGCTCACCTCCGTGATCGTGTATTTTCTGTTCGTGAAGGTGTTTTACCTCATGCTTCCCGAGGGAATCCTCGGTTGAAATAAGGAAGGAGCGTACCCATGATGTCTTACATGTTGCAGGGCTTCGCCTCGGTGTTCACCCTGCAGGGACTTTTTCTTCTGACCATCGGGACGGCGGTGGGAATAATCTTCGGCGCGATCCCCGGTCTCACCGCCACGATGGCGGTGGCACTCGTCCTTCCCCTCACCTTCGGGATGAGCCCCGTGGACGGCATGACCCTCCTGATCGGCCTGTACATCGGCGGCGTTTCGGGAGGGCTCATTTCGGCGATCCTTATCAATATTCCGGGAACCCCTTCCTCGGTGGCGACGACGTTCGACGGTCATCCGATGGCAAAGAACGGCCAGGGGGGGAAAGCCCTCGGCGCGGGGATCCTGTACTCCTTCTGGGGAGGACTTTTCAGCTTCGCCATCCTGATTTTCATATCGCCGCCGCTGGCGGACGTCGCGCTCAGGTTTGGTCCCTTCGAATATTTCTCCATCGCGATATTCTCCCTGACCCTGATCGCCACGCTGAGCAGCGGAAACGCGATCAAGGGTCTCCTGAGCGGACTCATCGGCATCATGCTTTCCTGCGTCGGCACGGCTCCCATCGACGCCTTTCCGCGGTTCACCTTCGGCTTCGCGGAACTCGACGGCGGTTTCAACCTGCTTCCCGCCCTGGTGGGGCTTTTCGCCGTGGCGGAAGTGGTCCGCGCCGCGGAAGACAGCCGCTGGGAAATCAAAATGACTGTTTACGATTATAAGGCCAGGGGCTTCGGAGTCAGCCTCGCGGAATTCCGCGAACAGCTGTGGAATTTTTTCCGGTCCGCCCTGATCGGGACGGGAATCGGGATTCTTCCCGGGATCGGCGGGGGAACGTCGAACATTCTCTCCTACGTCATCGCGAAAAAGAATTCGAAGCATCCCGAAAAGTTCGGCACCGGCATCCTGGACGGCATCGTGGCCTCCGAAACGGCGAACAACGCCTCCATCGGCGGCGCCCTGGTGCCCCTCCTGACCATGGGCATCCCCGGCGACACCGTCACGGCCATGCTGCTGGGCGGACTGATGATCCACGGCCTCACCCCGGGACCGCTCCTGTTCACGTCCAGC
>CAZGUL010000118.1:0-7986 GCA_964529055.1 uncultured Spirochaetaceae bacterium | reverse complement strand
CCCCTGGACGGCGCCAAATACCAGGACCTGCGGGAAGCCCTGGAGAAGCTCCAGCTCAACGACGCCTCCCTCCACTTCGAGCCGGAGACCTCCGCCGCCCTGGGTTTCGGATTCCGCTGCGGCTTTCTCGGGCTCCTGCACCTGGAAGTCGTGCAGGAGAGGCTTGAGCGGGAGTTCAACCTTTCCCTCGTGCTGACCGCCCCTTCGGTGCAGTACAGGGTCTACATGCGGTCCGGCGAATCGGTGATAATCGACAATCCCACCGAATTCCCGGAACAGGAGAAGGTGGAACAGGCCGAGGAACCCTACATCAAGGCGTCGATCATCACCCCGTCCGTCTACCTGGGCTCGATCATGAGCCTGTGCATGGACAAACGTGGCGTCCAGAAGGAGATGCACTACCTGGACGAAAAACGGGTGGAAGTCTCCTACGAGATGCCGCTGGCGGAAGTCCTGTTCGATTTCTACGACAAGCTGAAATCCATAAGCCGCGGGTACGCATCCTTCGATTACGACATCGTCGGGTACAAGCCGACGGACCTGGTCCGGCTTGACATCCTCCTCAACGGGAAGCCCGTGGATGCCCTGTCCCAGCTCGTTTTCCGCGGGAGCGCGCCGGCGAGGGCCAGGACCATCTGCAAGAAGCTCAGCAACGAAATTCCCCGCCACCAGTTCAAGATTCCGATACAGGGGGCCATCGGCGGGCAGATCATCGCCCGGGAAACCATATCCCCCGTCCGGAAGGACGTCCTGGCCAAGTGCTACGGCGGCGACATCACCCGGAAACGGAAGCTTCTGGAAAAGCAGAAGGAAGGGAAAAAGCGGATGAAGATGGTGGGCAGCGTCGAACTTCCGCAGAGCGCCTTCCTGGCGGTCCTGAAAACAGACGAAAGCTAGATACGCCCCATCGTCCGTCCGAGTTTCCGGACGTACGGGGCGAGGCGGGGCAGGCAGAGGGAGCGGAAGTTTTCCGCCGACGGCGGAACGGGAAGATCAATCGCGACAAAATCGAGATCCTCGAGCAGTTCCGCCGCCTTTTCCGGCGGGGCCGCGGCTGCGGCCTCCATTTCCCGGAGCAGTTCCGACGCGAATACGGCGGTTTCTTCCGCCGACCAGCCAGTCCGGCCTGCCGGAATGTGGCCGGAAACGGAGGGACGCGGTTCCGCAGCCCGGATTATTCCGGACGCCTCGGCGCGGCCCACAGTCGGAATGCCCAGATCGAGACCCGGACCGCCCAGGTCGTACACGGCGCCGCGCCGGGATGCGATGCCGGCCAGGCCGGATCGGTACGAGAGGAGAACGGCGTCGGAAATTCCCGTCCTGCCGTCCTTGAAGAGGGCCGCAGCCTTCGGGCGGGCGCACCACGCGGCGAACTGGAACGGAAACGCCAGCCGCGAATTCTCTTCAAGATACGAAGTGTGGGATGGGGCGCCGCGGGCGTGGCTCTTTCCCGGAACGTAGCTCAGGTCGAGTCCGGCCAGGAAGATGGGCATCCGCGGGTTCAAACCCGCCGCAGCCAGGTACAGTGCCATGACTCCCACTGAACCGAGGGGGGGAATGAAGGGCGGCAGAAAATCCCGGACGCCGGACCTTTCGAACCACCGGAGGTCCGCGAACCGGGACGTGAAAACGTAGCGTTTTCCGGTGAATCTCCGCAGAACCGGGGGATACGAAAGAATGTCCGCCGCGACGGAAACGTTCCAGTCCTTCAAGCCCGCGAAATCACGCAGGTTCGCGAACTGCGCCTCCGCCGCGACGATGAGGTCCGGCCTGATTCCAGACGCGAGGAGAACGGGAAGGGCAGTGTCGACCGCAGCTATCTGAATGTCGTCCCGACGTTTACGCAGGAAGGAAACCTGAGATTCCAGGGATTCCCCCGCGCCGGCGACGACGACGGGCTTGTCGAAGGCGAGAGCGGTGACGGGAAGGCAGCCGGGAAGCTGCGCAATGTTCGTAAGCAGGTTTCCGACCCACAGCCGCGCCATGTGAACGGACGTCATCCGGTTGCGCCAATACGTCCGTATTCTCCGCAGGACCTCGGTTTCCACGTTCCGATAGAACCCGGAATGCAGTCCGGCGCCCCGATTCAGCACGGCGATGCCCGCGCGGCGGAACCCTTGGAGGCCGAAGGCCTTTTCCGCCTCGGCGGCCGCGGCTTCCGGAAGGTCGGCGCGTACGAACCGGATGCGGGCATCGGACAGGAGCAGGGGATGTATGTTATCCAGGGCGAGCCTCATGAGGCTCTGCTCGGCCTCGACGCAGAGGATGCGGCTTGAATCGGGAAGCCGCCGGAGAAGAACGTCCAGGCCGTACCCGAGGAGGGGAGACGGGACGATGACGAGACAGTTGTCCGGCAGGGGAAGCTCACGGGCGAGGGCCTCCGCCCGTTCCCGGGGATTTCGGGTATTGTAGAGAGCCTTGCCGCGGAATTCGGGATAAAGACCCCCCGGCGTCTCGACGAGCCGGGGAACCGTATCCGTCATTTTTCCTGGGGAATGAAATACTGCATGAACACGGAATTGAAGTTGTCTTTCAGGTCCTTCGTGTTCATGATGAACTGCTGGAGATTTTCTTCCTGAAACTGCTGCACGATGAGGGGATAATACGCGTCCAGAAAGGCCATTTCATTCTCGTTCGCGCTGCGCTCCTCGACGAGCTGGAGAACCACGACATTGTCCCGCAGCACGATGGGTTCCGACACGGCGCCGGCGGGAAGGGCGAAGGCGGCGGAAAAGAAGGCATCCCGGAACGCGGCTCCGGCAAGCGCGTCGTTGGCCCGCGTGACGGGTTTCAGAAAGACGGAATTGCCGTAATTGATCGGGAAGAAATCGGTTTCGGCGGCGGGCTTGCCCCGGGCGCCGGCGACGGAGGTGAAAGAACCGGCCTCCGCCGCCGCCTTGAATTCCCGGGCCTGATTCAGAATGTAGTCCTCGATTTTACCCCTCTCGAATCCCGTCATGTAGTCCCGGACGATTTTCAGGACCTCCGCTGCCGCGAAGTCGGGCCCGACCGCCGCCTCGTCGCAGCGGAAAATCCGGTAACCGTCGGGCCCCTCGACGACGGCGCTGATCTCTCCCGGTTTCAGCGCGAAAATTCCGCGGATATCCTCCGAAGATTTCGCGAATCCGTCGAGTTCGTAGAAGTACCTCCATCCCATGTCCCCGCCTTTTTCCGCGAAGGCGTCCTTGGAATGGGTTTTGGCCAGGTCCTCGAAACCGGAGGTTTTCGCCGCGGCCTGTTCCCGGACCTTTTCGGCGTCGCTTTTGCCGGTGGTAATCGTGATGAGGGACAGTTTCATCCGGGCGAATTTCTCGGGATTTTCCCTGCCGTACGCAGCGACACCGGAATCGGGGAATTCGGTGAACGCGAAAGTGACGTAACGGAATTTCCGCTCCGGACTGGCCATGGTCTTGAAAAAGGCCGCTTCCTCGGAAGAGGTGCGGATGCTGAAAAGGTCACCGAGATATTTTTCGTACAGAAGGTTGTCCCGGGTCGCGTTGCGGATGGTGAAGCGCTCGGAACTCGCCGTCTGGCGGTAGCGGCGTTCGGAAAACTCTCCGTTTTCCATGTACGCGGGATGGCGTGTCAGGGCCTCGTCGATGCGGCTTTCGGAAATGTGGGCGCCGCTTTCCTCCATGGAGGTGACGGCAGCGGTGTGAAAGAGGGTCCGGATGAAAGCGCCCTGCCACACCTGGTAGATCTGGGCTTCGATGTTCGAGTCCTTCTCGCCGGTGGAACGGATCTGCTCCGCGATGAGGTCCTTCTGCTGGGAAAAATAATTGCCGGGAACGTATTCGATGGGTTTGTTCTTGTAATATCCGAAAATGATGCGGCCGGGACCGGCCATGTTGCCGATCACCGGGGCTCCGACGAAGGTCACGACGATGACAACAAGGATGACGACGCTGAAAACATACACGAACGGATGTGTTATCCGTTTCTTTTCGGTTTTGGCTTTCTGGATTTTCTGGTCTTCCGGACCATTCGCAACGGGTTTTGAAGGCATACACATCCCTTTTGGAGCATTAATTTGCGCAAACGATACCACGACGGCCGCCGGGGTGTCAATGAAGGCCCTTGCCCATCCCCGGCAGGAGGGGCATTATGGGACACATGATCATCTGCGGCATCGACGAGGCGGGAAGAGGCCCTCTGGCCGGACCCGTGACGGCGGCGGCCGTCGTGCTTCCCGCGGACTTTCCCCGGAACATTCTCGCGGACTCGAAGGCATTGTCGGAAAAAAAACGGGAAGCGGCGGAGGCTGTGATACTTCGCCGGGCCGTCGCGTGGGGCATCGGCGAGGCTTCGCCGGAGGAAATCGACGGTATAAACATTCTGCGGGCGACGCTTCTCGCCATGCGGAGGGCTCTGGACGCCCTGGGGCTGAAACCCGATCTGGTGCTTGTCGACGGAAATGTCGTGCTTGATTGCGGAATCCCCTGCGAAGCCGTCGTGGGGGGGGATGCCCGGGTGCCGGAAATCATGGCCGCGTCGATTCTGGCCAAAACCTGCAGGGACCGGCTCATGCGGAAGCTGGCGTTACGCTATCCCGGCTACGGCTTCGAAAAGCACAAGGGATACCCCACCCGGGTGCACGGGGAAGCTCTCAGGCTCCTGGGGCCCTGCGAAATCCACCGGAGGAGCTTTCGGCTTGATTTTTCTTCATGGCCGCCACCGCGGCGTTGAAGGCCCTCAGGAACTCCGGCAGGTCCTCGTTGAAGATGACGATCTGGTGCCGCTCGAAATCCGTTTCACCGTGTTTCTTGCTTTCCACGATGTTCAGAAAGACGTCGCCGTTGCGGTTCTCCTTCACGTTGAAAAAATAGAACCGTTTCTCCGATTTCGAATTCGATCGAATCGAGAAAAGCTCACCCCGGATTCCCATGTTCCCATCCCTTTGTTTTGCCGTCGAAGATTCTTGCCGAACCAGGGTAACTATAGAGGAAAAAGACACCCTTGACAACATGAATTCGAATTTGATATAAGAAACAGTCGCGCGCCCGTCGTATAACGGCTATTACCTCAGCCTTCCAAGCTGAAGACGTCGGTTCGACTCCGATCGGGCGCTATTCATCACCCTTTTCCGGACTATTTCGCACGTACTTCGAAAATCAGCTCGTCGGTATACGCCTCGGCGGCGTTTCCGACCGGGTTGTACGCGACGCGGAGATCGTAGAATTTCCTTTTCACCGGCGAATTCCCCGCGGCGGCGCTCACGACGATCTCGGATCCGGGGGGGAGGGCGGGCGCGGGTTCCCTGCCGAGGGTCAGCGCGTACTGAATCAGGTTTCCCGTTTTTTGCCCCTCCAGTTTTCCCCCGTTCTTCGAAGTCACCGTCACGACGCAGCTGCCGTCCGGGTGCCCCAATACGGCTATCGATGTTGTCATCGGACCAGTCACCGGCTCCGTCGGATTATCGAGAACAGCCAGCCCGCCGGCGGCGAGAACGCGCACCGGACGGGGCGGCGGCACCCTTCCCGTGAGGACGAGGGTGCCGGAGGTCTGGGCGGAGAGATGGGCCGCGCATAGAAGAGCCGTCGAAATGAATATTAATCCCCTGCGCCGCATTGTGCCCTGAAACATCTTAAGACATTAATACACCATAATCATTTATAAGTCAATTATATCTAAAAAGAAAGAATAGAATATTAAATAAAATATAGACTCCGGAAGTATCCCGCCTCGGAGAGCGATTTTCGGGAATATGCGGGCGTGTCCTTGACAAAAGCGGTGAAAATGATATATTTATCGCGGTTCCAGAGTCCTGCGGGCGATTAACTCAGCGGGAGAGTGCTTCCTTCACACGGAAGAAGTCGCCAGTTCAATCCTGGCATCGCCCAGTTTGTTTTCTTGAGAAAACCCTGTTCGCAAGCCGGGCGCCGATTCCCGGCGTCCTGCCATCTACCGGTTTGTAGTGTTGCAGTCCCGCGGCGGATTCCCGCCGGGGGGCTTATTTTTTGGTATCCCCGAGTTTTGCGGTAAGAAGGTCCTTCAGGACTTTCGGATTCGCCCTGCCTCTGGAAGCCTCCATCACGCGGCCGATAAGAAAACCCAGGGCCTTGCCCCTTCCTGCCCGGACGTCGTCGGCGGCCGCGGGATTCTCGGCCAGGACCTTGTCCACCAGCTCCGCGAGTTCCGCCGTGTCCGAAACCTGCGCGAATCCCCGGGCGGCAACGATGACTTCCGGCGTTTCGGGGCCTGCGAACATGGCGCCGAGAACGTCACGGGCCGCCCCGGCGTTAATTTCGTCCCGGGACAGCATGCGCAGAAGGGCGGCAAGCCGGGCGGGGGTGACGGGCGACGAGCCCGGTTCCAGGCCTCTCTCCCGGAGCGCGGGCAAAAGTCCGGTTGATATCCAGTGCAGGCCCGTCCTGGGAGGTACGCCTTCGCCCGCGAGGTCCTCGAAATAGCCGGCGATGTCGGGATCGGAGCTCAGGAAGGCCGCCTCTTCGGGGGCGAGGCCGTGAACCGTGATGAAGCGCCGGGCCCGGACTTCGGGCATTTCCGGAAGCCGGGATCGCAAGGACTCGATCCATCGGGGAGCGAGTTCGACGACGGGGACCGTCGGGTCCGGCACGCAGGGACCTTCGAACTTGGCACGCATCGGAAGGGTGACCTTCTTGTCCGGGTCCCAGAGCCGGGTGTGCAGGACGATTTCCTCCCCCTGCTGGACGGCCGCGCTCTGCCGGACGATCTCGTAGGCGATGGCGTCGCCGACGTGGTGCACGGAGTTCATGTTCTTCACTTCCACCTTCGTGTTCAACTCGGAGGCTCCCCGGGGACGGATGGAAATGTTCGCGTCCACCCGCATGGTTCCGTTTTCCATGCTGCATTCCGAGGACCCGGCGTATCGTACCCGGGTCCGGAGGGCCTTAAGAAACTCCATGGCCTCGAAGGGCGATCGAAAGTCGGGTTCGGTGACGATTTCCACCAGCGGAGAGCCGGCGCGATTGAAATCCACCAGGCTGATCTGCGTGCGGCCTTCCATTTCGTGGACGAGCTTCGCGACGTCCTCCTCCATGTGAATGTGATGGATCCTCAGTTTTTTTGTTTTTCCGCGCTCGTCGGTGATTTCGATTCCTCCGCCCCGGGACAGGGGAAAGTGGGCCTGGGACAACTGATATCCCTTCGGCAGGTCGGGATAGTAATAGACCTTCTGGTCGAAGGCGCTTCGGGGCTGGAGTTCGCCGTCCAAAGCGAGACACAGGAGAGCCGCCTTTTCCAGTGCCTGCCGGCTCAGCCGGGGCACCGCGCCGGGAAACCACAGGCAGACCGGGCAGGTGTTGACGTTCGGCGCGGCCCCGGGATCGTTTGGGCAGTCGCAGAACATCTTCGTGGCGCAGTTGAGTTCGACGTGAATTTCCAGTCCGATGACCGCTTCAAAATCCATGGCAATCAGCCTCCCCTGCGTGCGGTGTAAAGGTATTCGCCCAGCGCGATGAGGTCCGGGCCTCCGAGCCGCGGCGCGGCGAGCTGGAAGCCCGCGGCACCCTGCGTCGGAGGAAGATACAGGGCGGGAAGACCCGCCACGTTCGCGAAAAGGGTCCCGGCGAATCGGCTGTAAAATCCGTCCAGGGTGCCGGGTTCGGAGGCGGGTGCCGCGTCGGGGGAGGGGAACATCAGAAAGCCGGCCTTTCCCGCCGCGGCGCCGATTTCCGCGAGAAGCCGCGCCCTGATGCGGCAGGCGTCCTCGTACGCGGCGTAGCGCTCGAACTGGAAATAGGCCCCTTGAAGGAGAAAATTCTTAACCAGGGGCCCGAAAGCGGCGCCCCGGGACAGAAGGTACATTTCGTTCCAGTTTTCCCCGCCGGGAACGCGTTTCCCGTACCGGACGGAGTCGTAGCGCCCGGCACTGGAGGACGCTTCCACGGAGGCGACGATCCGGTGCACAACGGCAAAAAGCTCCCATCCGGGTACGGACACGTCGACGACGGTGAAACCTCTGCGGACGAGTTCGTCCGCGGCGGCACGGAAGGCCTTTTCCGC
>CAZGUL010000117.1:0-8011 GCA_964529055.1 uncultured Spirochaetaceae bacterium | reverse complement strand
GCTCGCGGGCCTTCTGGGCTGCGGCTTCGCGCTTGTTTTCGCGGGAAAGCCCCTCGCCCTGGTCGGAACGCCCTACATCATTCTGGCGGCCTTCGCCGTCCGGAGCCTCCCGGCCTCGGTGCGGGCCGGCGTCGCGTCCCTCCAGCAGATCGATCCGTCCATAGAGGAGGCGTCCGCGATCATGGGGGCCGACGCCCAGTACACCTTCCGCAAGGTCACCCTACCGCTGATCCTGCCTGCCATGATGGCGGGGATGATCTTCAGCTTCACGCGCCACATGACGAGCCTTTCGGCCATCATCTTCCTGGTGAGTCCGAAATGGCGGATCGTCACCGCGTCCATCCTCAGCGAGTGGGAGCAGGGCGGCATCAGCATGGCCGCGGCCTACTCGACGATCATCATTTTATTCGTCCTCGCCGCCATCAGTCTCCTGTATTTCGTAACCGGCAAAACCCTCGGACGCCGCGGCGGCATCGACATCACCTGGGGAGTCTAGGAGGTCGCGCATGTACCTGACGCTCGAAAATGTCGTGAAAACCTTTCCTCCCCGGGGGGGCGCCGCGGAGGTGACCGCCGTGAACGGGGTCACCCTTCACATCCGGAAGGGCGAGCTGGTCACCCTGCTCGGGCCGTCGGGCTGCGGCAAGACCACCACCCTGAGGCTCATCGGGGGGTTCGAGTCCCCGACCTCGGGCCGCATCGTCCTCGACGGGGAGGAGATAGACAGGCTGCCCACCCACAAGCGGGGAATGGCGATGGTCTTCCAGAGCTACGCGATTTTTCCCCACCTCAACGTATTCGAGAACATCGCGTACGGACTGCACGTCCAGAAAATGCCGGAGCGGCTCGTCGCGGAGAAGGTCGCCGCGGTCCTCGACCTGGTGGACCTGAAAGGGTACGAGCACCGGGCGCCGAACCAGCTTTCCGGCGGCCAGCAGCAGCGGGTGGCCCTTGCGCGGGCCCTGGTCATGGAGCCGAAGGTCCTGCTGCTGGACGAGCCCCTGTCCAACCTGGACGCGAAGCTCCGGGAGCAGATGCGCAACGAGATCAGGCGCATCCAGCAGAAGCTCGGGATAACCAGCGTCTACGTCACCCACGACCAGATCGAGGCCATGACCCTGTCGGACCACATCGTCGTGATGAACCGGGGAATCATCGAGCAGAGCGGCACCCCGGAGGAGGTGTACCGGCATCCCCGGTCGCGGTTCGTCGCGAACTTCATCGGCCGGGCGAATTTCGTACCCGCCGCCGTCAAGGCCGTCCGGGACGGCATCGCCGATGTGGAATGCTTCGGCCGGCCGCTGCGGGTGACGGCCGCCCCGGAGACGCGGCCGGGCTCCGCCGCGACGCTGGTGCTGCGCCCGGAAATGGTGTGGATCGCGGACACCCCCGACGGGGGGATTTTCCGCGGTACCGTGAAAAGATCGCTCTACCTGGGAAACGCGGTGGAATACGACGTCATGGTGGACGGACTCCTTCTCACCTTCACCGAGACGAATCCCGTCCGGATGAAGCTGTACGCGCCGGAAACCCCGGTGGGGCTCGCTATACACACGGATTTGATTCATCTTCTGGAGGACGGCGAGGACGGTTCCCGTTAGGCGCCGCCGGGGCGCCGGCGGCCCGGGCTACCCGCGGATGACCCTCTCGTTGACGTCTTCGGGTGCGGGGGGCGTCCCCTCGTCCCAGTATTTCCTGCGGATGGCGTTGATGACGTCCTGGATGCCGATGAAAATCTTCACCAGTTCCGGATCGAACCAGGTGCCGCTGCGGGACGCGATGAATTCGTAGGCCTCCTTGTCAGCCCACGCGTCCTTGTAGGACCTCTTCGATACCAGCGCGTCGAAGGTGTCGGCGATGGAGACGAGACGGGCGGAGAGCGGAATTTCATCGCCCTTTTTGCCGTTGCCGAACGTGATCGACTTCGCGAACAGGTTGTCCACCCGGCCGGGGTATCCGGTGCCGGCCCAGTGCTCGTGGTGCCCCAGGGCCACGTCCAGGGCGACCTCGTCCCAGACGGAGTTGGAGCGGTGAAAGAGCCGGGCGCCGTAAATGGTGTGCATCTGAATTTCCCGGCGCTCCTTTTCCGTCAGCGGGCCCGGTTTGCGGAGGATGGTGTCGCTGATGGCGACCTTGCCCAGATCGTGCAGGATGGCGGCGGTGCGGAGCTGGTCCTTCTTGTCGGTCATCTCCTTGGTTGAAATGTTGCGTTTTTTCGCCCAGGCCTCGTAGATTTCCACCGAATACGCCCCCACCCGTTTGACGTGGGGTCCCGTTTCGTAGGGGTCCCGGAGTTCGACCATCTCCGCCAGGCGGAGGACCATCTCCCGGGACAGTTTCGCCTTTTCGATGGCGTTCGCGGCGCTCTGGGCGAACTGGGAGATGTACAGACGGTCCTGCATCGAGAAGGGAACGACACGGTCTTCGTGGTCCTTCGCGTTGATGAGCTGAAGGACCCCCAGGATCGAATCGTCCCGGGTCATCAGCGGAACGACCAGCAGGGACTGCGTCCTGTAGCACGATTTCTTGTCGAAAGCCGGATTGAAGCTGTACGACACGGAACTCATGATGTCGTACACGTCGTCGATGAGAAGCGATTCGCCGGTAAGCGCCACGTAGCCGGCGATGGAACTCCGGTTGATCGGGAGGCTGTTGGAGCCGCTGAGATATTTGTTCCGGTTGCTTTCCTTCACGAACAGGGTGTCGTTCTGGACATAGCTGAAATACAGCCTGCCGCCCGCGGATAGGTAGATCGTTCCCGCGTCGCAGTTCACGAACCTGCGGGCTTCCAGCAGGATGTTTTCCAGAAGGGTATCCAGGTCCTTGATGTGATAGATGTTTTCTATGGTCTGCAGAAGCTCGTTCGCGTCCTTTTTGGCGCGGGGGGCAAGAGAAACGGATTTATCCTGTTTTGCGACCAGGGCTTTCTGTAAAAGCGACATATGCCTTATATATATGTAATGCAAACGCATCGAAAATTAAAGGTTTTTTTTAAATTTTCCGCATTTTTCCCGTCCAACCCTTCCGGTGTCGTCTTGAGCCTGAACGGTTTTTGGTCTATTCTGCGCGGGATTTGCGGAATATGAAAAAGAATGCCGTTTTTTTTCTTTTTTTTATCCTCCTTCTCGCGGCGGGACCGTCCCGCGCCGCCTTCTCCGGGGAAGAGCCCCGGCGGGACTACGCGCAGGCCGTCCTGCAGGGCCAGGCTTCCAACGTTCTCGTGTGGGGTTTCGACCTTCTCGTGCTGCAGGCGGGTTACGCCCGGATCAGCCTCGAATCCTGGGAGAAAAATCTGCGGGAAGGTTTCGAGTGGGACAACAGCCAGTTCCACACGAACCAGATCCTCCACCCGTACCAGGGCGGCACCTACTACAACGCGGCGCGGGTCAACGGTTTCTCCTTCTGGGAATCGATTCCGTTCACGGTTTTCGGCAGCCTGGTCTGGGAATATTTCTGCGAGCGGGAAAACCCGTCGGTGAACGATCTCATCACGACGAGTTTCGGCGGTGTCGCCATGGGAGAGGCGGGATTCAGGCTTTCAACCGCCCTGATCGACGGACGGGAGACGGGGGCCCGGCGGGTGGCGCGGGAAATCGCGGCGCTGATCCTCAACCCGGTCCTTGCCTTCAACCGCCTCCTGTACGGCGACACGATCCTGCGGGGGCTCTCCCGGAATCCCCAGCGCGTGGAATTGACCCTGTATTCCGGGATCAACAGGACCCGGGACGATTACGCCCTCTTCGAGGTGACCCCCCATCCCTTCGCGGGGTTCCTGCTGCGGTTCGGAAACCCCTACGGCCCGCAGGAGGTCTATGCCCCCTACGATTATTTCGTCTTGCAGGCCGGTCTGGATATGGATATCAGCAATCCCGGAGGGGACGTTTTCGCCCATGCCGTCCTGTACGGCAGACGGCTTTACCCCGGCGGGGAGAGCCGTGCCCTGGCGGGTTTTTTCCAGCACTTCGACTACCTGGAAAACTACGAATACAAGTTCGCCGCCAACGGGGCGGGCGCGGGGTTCGAACTCGATTTCCCCTTTCTCGACGATCACGCGGTGGACCTGCGTCTGCACCTGTACGGGATCGCCCTGGGGGGGGTGGATTCCCGCTACAGCAACAGCATCACCGGGCGCGACTACAGCCTCGGTCCCGGCGGGGGATTCAAATCCGAGCTTCGGTACACGTACCTGCCGCTGTTCAGCCTGGCCGTGAAATACAATTTTTACTGGTTCCACACCTCCAGCGGTTCGGATACGGAGAACGCGGTGAGCTTTTTTTCCGCCCTCGCGGAAGTGCCCGTCAAGGACGACCTGACGGTGGGCGTGGAGTTCCACATGTACGACCGATGGTCCGACGCGGGCTACGACAGCGCCCACTCGTTCGGCCTGCGGTCGTATCTGGCTTTCGCGCTGTAAACGCCGCAGCCCCGGCTCACTCCGCGGAAATGCCCACCGGCTTTCCGGACGCCGCCGACTCGGTGACGGCCAGGGCGACTTCCATGGAGCGGCACGCGTCGATGACGTCCGAAAGAACAGGCCCGCCTCCGGCGATGCAGTCCGCCAGGTTGTCGATTTCCTCCTTGAAGGGATGGTGTGACACGGCGCCGGAATTCGGGGTCGGGCAGGGCAGGACCGTCCAGTCCGTCTGATGGGGAAGAAGCTCCCGCGAGAAGAGCCGGTTGTCCCGTATGGCCCCCCTGCTTCCCAGGAGGTCGATGTTGAACTGGTACGGGAAGAGGAGACCGTCCAGGGACGCGGAAATCTTGCCCACGCCGCCGTCCCGGAATTTGACCGCTGCGACATAGGTCGTGGGGTAATCGAAATCGGTCCTCTGCCTGCAGGAGTAGGCCATGACTTCGGCGATTTCCCCCCGGAGGTACCGGGCGAGGTCCGCCGCGTGGCAGCCCCCGGTTATCATCGCCCCGCCGGCGAACTCTTTTTTCCGGATCCACCTGTAGCTGGAAAAGGTCGGCTTGATGCCGTGCCAGTAATCGGTTTCGGCATAGTAGACGTCGCCGATCGCCCCGCGGGCGAGAAGGTTCCTGATGTTGACGACCAGGGGATGCCAGCGCAGCACGAAACTGACGACGGTGCGGAGCCCCGCCTCGTCCGCTTTTCGGGCCGCGGCCCGGAGTGCGGCGAGCTCTTCCCTGTCGACCGCGACCGGCTTTTCCAGAATGAGGTGCCTGCCCGCCTCCAGCGCGAGAACGGCTTCCCGGGCGTGGAGATGGTTCGGCATGCACTCGCTGACGATGTCCACCGAGGGGTCGTCGAGCATGTCCTCGTAGCGGTCGAATACTTTAACCCCGGGGCCGCAGGCCCGGGCGAGCTTCTCCGCGCTTTCCCGGGTGCGGCTGCACACCGCCGCGAGATGCAGGCGGGGGTTCGCCGCGACGGCCTCCGCGTGCTGGTATGCCACCTGGCCCGCGCCTCGGATGCCGACGCCGTAAACGTCTTTCTGTCTCATGTGTTCCGCTCCCTTACAGCGCCTCGGGTGCGGGAAGGACCCGCCCGATTTCCCCGATCCGGTATCCGAACCCGGGCCCCCGCAGGCTTTTCAGTGTGATCTTCCCGCACCTGCGGGAGTACAATCCCGGATGCACCTCCGCCTCGGGGAGGGAGGCGTCCGGGTAGAACTGGGTCGCGCTGGTTTCCACGCCCATGACGGTGCCGGCGCGGGCGGCGAGCTGAAAGTGGGGTATCCCGGCGAGCATCGGATTTGCCAGGTCCTGCACCATCAGCGTCATCCCGTGGGCTTTCGCCCAAGACAGGCCCAGAATGGCGCCCGTCTGGGTTTTGCATGTTTTCAGCGCGGCCCCCGACCATCCCAGGCGCCTTCCCAGGGCGAGGTTTTTCCAGTCGTAGGCGCTCTCGTCCAGGAAGAGGGGTTTCCGCGCGCTCACCGCGTGGACGTCCAGCAGGTGCTTTTCCAGGTCGCCGGGAAAAGGCTGTTCGACGAAGAGCAGCATCCCGTAGATCCGGGGGTGTTCGGCGAGAAGACGGTCGAGGATGGACGTCACATATCCGGGGTCGTGGACCGCGCAGCTGAAATCGGCGGAAAGCCAGTCCGCCCCATGCCGGACTGCGATGTTCCCCACCCTGACGATGCGCCCGCAGTCCCACCCGGAATCCGTTCCGGAAAGTTTGATTTTGAGGCATCGCAGGCCGTCCCTGTGGATCCAGTCCGCGAGCAGGACGGGATGGCCGTCATCGGGCTCGTCCCCCGTGAGGTCGGACGCTTCGAGCGGGTCCCTGCCGCCGACTATGTGCCACGCGGAAAGTTCGTCCGCGCCGGGCTTCATGAGGAAGTCCCCGGGATACCTGCCGGCGAAAAGGAGGCGGTATTCGGGATCGTAGAAATCCGCCAGGTCGTGATTCATGTATGTTTTGTTGTAGGTTTCGTATGTGGGAACGCCGAGGGCGACCCCGTACGCGTCGTGCAGTGCTGTGTCGAAGATCGAGCAGCAGGCGAGGGCGGCGAGCCATGGCATGTGCTCGATGACCGGCCTTTTGACGTTGAAGTCCGTCAGGGCGGCCTCGAGCCGTCCCCGCAGAAACGCATGGCCCAGCTCCAGGGGGTGGCCGAAGTCGGAGAAGTCCCTCCACTCCGCCGCCAGCATCCGGCAGAATTCGAGCAGCGCCCGGCGGCGGGATTCATAGGACAGTTCGGCGGGCCAGGTCCGGGCGACGCTGAGGAGGGTTTCCCCCCAGCCCTCGGCGGTTTTTCCGTCCCGGGTCCGGACGGTGACGGCCGCCCTCGCGCAGGTGGTTTCACGGGTGGTTTCCGGGCCGAACTTCAGGGGTGTCCGCGTTCCGACGGGAATGAAATAGAGACGCACATCCGATACGCGAACGTCGCACTCCATGAAAAAATGATAGCATACATCCGGATGGTGTCAAGTTTTCCGCGGAATCAGTACCCGGCCCGTTCCGCCTTCGGATAATAGTGGCGCAGGATTTCCTCGGCGGTGTAGCCCGCCCGGGCCATGCCGGCGGCGCCGCTCTGGTCCAGGCCGACGCCGTGGCCCCAGCCGGCGCCGTGAAAGATGAAATACTCGGGGAACCCGTCGGGACCCATCTTCGGCCGGACGACGAACAGGCTGCTCCGCAGGCCGCCGAGGCGGGAGCGAATCCTGTCGCCCTTTATCCGTGTCGATCCCGCGGTGCCCGCGATTTCCACCTCGTTCACCCGGCCGGATATTCCGCGCCCCCGGGTGACGATCTTCAGTATCCGGCCCACATCGGCGTCGGCCGCGACGCGGCCCGCGATTTCCGACGCGGGGACCCATTTTTCCCACCGGTAGGCCACCGGGGTGTGCAGCCTGTCCACCGCCGAATAGGACGACGGCGTGTCGGTGATCCACAGATGGAGGTCGTCTATCGGGAGGAACGCGTCCCGGGGGGGCACGAGCTTGTCGGGAACGGCCTGCATGTCCGCGTCGGCGCCCCAGACGATACGGCTGTCCTCGCTGTACCCGCCGTGATTGGCCGAGTAATACGCCCGGAGCGGCCGGCCCCCGGCGGTCATGTAGATTCCCCGGGTGGCGTCGACGGCTTCGGTGGTGGTTTTTCTTTCCCCTCCGACCCCGCGGTACGCGGCGGACAGGACCGACCCGTACAGGTCGAAACCTTTTGATTCATATGTCCCCAAGTACGCGAGGGTGTAGGACCGGGCCGCGACGGCCTGGGCCTTCAAGGCTTCCGCCGGCCAGGAGGGCGGCATTTCCGCGGGCAGAACGCCGTACAGGTAGGCCTCGATGTCCAGGGTGTTGATCAAGGTGATGCCCGCGGGGACGGGCCGGAATTCCATGCGGCCGCGGTAGGACCTGTCCTCGGTGACGGAGAAAAAGCTTCCCGCCTCCGAGACGAAGTCGAATACCAGGGTCGTCGCCGCCGGGTCCCCGTACTCCAGAATGACGGAGGAGTCAGTGGCGAAAAGCGGTTCCCCCGATTCGCGGAGGACTTCCAGGCCGCCGCCGCGGGAGACGACCCTGAGAATTTCGTGGCGGAGCC
>CAZGUL010000116.1:0-8072 GCA_964529055.1 uncultured Spirochaetaceae bacterium | reverse complement strand
CTTTTTTATCGGTAAAAAGGCGGCCCTCCACAAGGGCAATTCGATCGCGTTATTTAAAAAGGTTGCCCAGGAGCCCCCTCACCAATGTACGCCCGATCTGCCTCCCGAAGGTGCTGCCCGCCGACCGCACGACGCTGTTGATCAGCTTCTCCGTCGGGTCCTGCCGTGAACGGCCGCTCCCCCGTGCCCGGGACGCGGTCTGCCGCGGTTGTGCCGCCCCCCGGCCGCGGACGGGTACCCCCGCTTCCGCGGCCTCCCGCGCGGCCCGCTCCCGGCGGGCGACCAGAATCTCGTAGGCCGACTCCCGGTCCAGGGGGCGGTCGTACCTTCCCCGCAGCGGCGAAGCGGCGAAAAGCTCCGCCCTCTCCTCCGGCGAAAGAGGCCCGATCCTGCTCGCGGGCGGGCAAATCCACGCCCGTTCCACCATCTCCGGCCTGCCGTGGTCGTCCAGGAAGGACACCAGTGCCTCCCCGGTGCCGAGTTCGGTGATCGCCGCCTCGGCGGAAAGGGCCGGGTTCTGCCGGAACGTCTCCGCGGCGGTCTTTATGGCCTTCTGGTCCCGGGGGGTGAAGGCCCGCAGGGCGTGCTGGATCCGGTTGCCCAGCTGACCGAGGACCGTATCGGGAATGTCCCGGGGGTTCTGGGAAATGAAGTACACGCCCACACCCTTGGAGCGCACCAGCCGCACGACCTGCTCGATTTTGTCCAGCAGGGCCTTCGGCGCCTCGTCGAACAAAAGATGGGCCTCGTCGAAAAAGAAGACCAGCTTCGGCTTGTCCACGTCCCCCGCCTCGGGAAGCTCCTCGAACAGTTCGGAGAGCAGCCACAGCAGAAAGGTGGAATAGAGCTTCGGCGCCTCGATGAGCCTGTCCGCGGCGAGAACGTTTATCCTTCCCTGACCGGAAGGGTCGACGGCGATGAAGTCCCTGATGTCCAGCGCCGGCTCGCCGAAGAAATGCCCGCCTCCCTGGTCCTCCAGGGTCAGAAGGCCGCGCTGGATGGCCCCGACGCTGACGGACGAGACGGTGCCGTACTTCAGCGTGTAATCCTTCGCGTTCTCGGCCACATGCTGCAGCATGGCCCTTAAGTCCTTCAGGTCCAGAAGCAGGAGCCCCTCGTCGTCGGCGACCCGGAACACGATGGACAGGACGCCTTCCTGGGTTTCGTTGAGGCCCAGGAGCCGGGACAGGAGGAGGGGGCCCATCTCCGAAACCGTGGTCCTCACCGGATGCCCCTGCCGGCCGTACAGGTCCCAGAAAACGACGGGGAAGCCGCGGAATTCAGGCGTCTGGAAACCCAGCCGCGCGAGCCTTTCCTTCAGTTTCGGGCTTTCCCTGCCGGGCGCCGCGATGCCGGACACGTCGCCCTTCACGTCGGCGAGGAAAACCGGCACCCCCGCGGCGCTGCATCTCTCCGCGATCACCTGCAGCGACACGGTCTTGCCCGTTCCCGTGGCGCCCGCGATGAGGCCGTGGCGGTTCGCCATGCCCGCCCTGATTCCCAGGTCCCGTTTTCCCTGCGCGATCTTCATGAATCCGTCCATATCCGTCATTCTCCTTTTCTCCTTCCGTTCCCGACGACCCTGATGACACCCCAGCGCCCGTCGACGAGCCACGCGGGGTCCTCCCGGGTCAGCCTCTCCGCCAGATCACGGGGAATGTCCGCCGCGACTTCGCTCTTCAGGGTGCGCAGCACGGCGAAGACCCCGGGAAACCCGGCGGCGATTTCGTCCAGCGGTGTTTCGTAGGGCCATTTCCGGTCCTCCACGATCCTGCGGAAATTCGCGTCCCCCTTGACGATTATCAGGTCGGAGCCGGAAAGGTCGGCGGCGATTTCCCGGGGGAAGAATGTGAAATGTTTCGGCCCGTTCCAGAAAAAGTGGTCCCGCACCTGCAGCCGCGCCGATTCCCGGAAGGAATAGAGGCCGCGCCCGATCTCCGGGAACGGGCCGGACGCGAAGGCTTCCACGGTGTGATCCAGGTCCTTCATCATCGCGTCGGACACGAACGTCGGCGCCCTTTTCGCGTGGACCACGATCCGCGCGTCCGGGAAGGCCGACAGGAAGCACCAGACAAAAACCAGGTCCGCCGCGAGTTCGGCGCCGGCGTTGTCGAGAATGAGGTCGACCCGCTTCGCGTTCCGCAGCAGCCTGCCCAGGAGGTCCAGCTGGTCGACCAGGAGATCCCCCCTGCCGCCGTCGTGCATGAGCTTCCGTCCGTGCTCGGCGATCCTCGCGTTGGACAGATCGATCCGGTTTCCCTTCAGCATGAACAGCACGGCGCCCTCCAGAGCCTCGGCGGCGTCCGCGCGGGAACCGCCGTCCCTCGCGGCCATCCCCAATTCCCGGAAGGCCCCCACGGCGGACCGGCTTTCCGGGGCGGACAGGAAACGGGAGAGTTCGCCGGTTTTCGATCCCTCGAAGGGATCGACGCCGAAGTACGGGGAACGGCGGTCGTAATATCCCGAGGCGAGCAGGATGCGCAGGTACATGTACGCTTCGGCGAAATAGAAGGGGAGCTTCCGCCACGGCAGGCCGAGGCGCGGCCCGATCTCTTCCCGCCACGCTGCGATTTCCTCGGGCTGGAAAAGCGAAAAATCGACCTCGTCGTCGAAGGGGTCCCGGACGACGTCTTCCCGGATTTCCCGCTTCAGCTCCGCGAGAGCCCGCGTCGTCGGGTCGCCGGCGGGACGGGACGCGGGGATGCCGTCGATGATCAGCGGAAAACGGTTTTCCATCGTGTGCCGCGCGAAGGATTTTTCCTCGTCCAGGCCGACGAAATCGGGTTTCCTTTTTTCCATGGTTCAGATTGTACGAAAAGAACAGTCCCGGAGCAAGCGGGACCGGGACCCTAATCCTCCAGAATGATGATTTCCACCCGTCTGTTCCGGGCCCTTCCCGTCTCGGTGTCGTTGGAAGCCGCCGGCTCCTCCCCGCCCCGGCCCTGGTACATGAGCCGGTCCCGGGCAATGCCGCGCTTCTCCAGCGCGTCGGTTATCGTCCGCGCCCTTTCGATCGAAAGCTTCATCTGCCCCTCGGGACGGCCGACGTCGGCGGCGTGCCCCACCACGAGAATGGTCCTGCCGGGTATCGCGGACAGGGCCTTCGCGAGGGACTCCAGCCGGCCCATCTCGGAGGGAAGAAGGACGGCGGTATCCGCGTGGAACCTGAGGTTGTTGATCGTCAGCGCGACGCCCTCGGGCCGGCGGCCGATTTCGATGTCCGGCGGAGCGTCCGGGGCCGCGGGCTCTTCGGCGGCGGGCTGGGGACCGGGCTCCGCGGTTTCCTTCCCGGCAGGGGTTTCGGCGGCGAACTTCGCGGCGATGTCCGGCATGTCCAGGGGGGACACCCCCTCGAAAAACGTCGCCGTCGTGCCCTCCAGGCGGACCGTCCTGCCGTCCGGGTAACGGTACTCTTCCGTGAAGGTCTCGCCGATCACCCGCGGCCCCCCTTCCCGGGCGGGAAGGAAAATCGTCACGTCGTGGGTCCCCGCGACCTCGTCGGGCCGCGGGTCGCCCGCCGCGCCCCCGCTTCTTTTCCAGCGCACCGCGTACTTGGCCTTCAGATTGTATCCGGGACTGCCGCGGTAGTCGCCGGGGCCCTCGTAACGATAATCCACGTACACCCGGACCGGCGTCACGTCACCGGTGAAATACGGGTCCAGCATCCTTTCCGCGAAGGCCTGCCACGTCGATCCCGGCGCGGCAGGCCCCGCGGGGATGGCCGGGAAATCCCGCATCGTCGGGAAACGTCCGGGAGAACCGGAGGCCGCGGCCCCGAAGGGGCCCAGAGTCAGCCGGACGGGCACCGACTCGTCGACCCGCGCCGCGGTGAGCCGGGTGGCCATCTTCGCCTCTTCCAGGATGAAGAAACGCCCCTCGAAGGACGCGGAGCCGGGCTGAATCTCCGTCCCGGAGACCGTCGCTCCGGAGGCTGACGGTTCGGAGGTCCGGTGCAGGACCCCCCGGATTTCCCGGTACACCGCTCCGAGATACGCCCCGTTCACCCGCCTGCGGAAGTTGTGCTTCTCCACGATCCGGTACGCTTCCCCCGCCGGAACGACGGGAAGGATGTCGTCCGCCGCCGCCGCCGCGAACGCGGCGAGAAAAACCGGGACAACTGCGTAAAAAAAAAGGCCATGCTTCCGCACGGCCTTACTATATCACGCTTTGCCTGTTTCGCCGCGAGGCGTTTGTTTTTCACGGGCGGCACCTCCGCAGCGCGGGCCTCCCCAGGATCATGTTCGCCGCGATCCTGCCGCTCAGGGCGGCGGAAATGACCCCGCCTGGCCACAGGCTGTAATGCCCGCATACCAGCAGGTTGGACAGGGGCGTCCGGATGAGATTCAGGGAGGGAAACCGGTACACCAGGGATTCCGCGTCGTCGTAGCACCAGCCGCCGGAAGAGCCCCGGGTGTTCAGCGTGAAGCGTTCCCCCGACAGCGGCGTGCCCGCGTCGGAAAACAGGATCCGGGGACGGAGGCCGGGTAGAAGGTTCTCCGCCAGCTCCGCGAGCTCGCCGGCAACCCGGCGTTTCAGGGCCCGGTAGGTCTCAGTGCGCCGGGGGCCTCCGGACCAGCCTCCGTCCCCGTTTCGCCGGCCTCCGTCCCCGCCGGCAAGGCCGTCCCCGCCGGTCCGGGAAGGCCCCGTCCCCCACCGGTCCAGCCAGTCGTAGGAGCTGTAGGTCTGCAGAACCAGGGTCGATTTCCCCGGCGGCGCTCCCCCGGGGTTTTCCCCGCCGAAGTGGTTCAGCAGGATCCACATGTTCCGGTGAACGTCCGCCGGGGAGGCCGCGTCCGGAAAGGTGACGTTGTAGTTCGGGAAATAGAAGGCATGCTGGGCGCCGAGAAGGGAATGCAGCTCCCCCGGCGTGTAATCCACGCCCAGATAAACATTTAAAAGCTCCTCGGTGAGCTTCGCGCCGGCGGCCTTCTCGGCGAAGGCGGGCCTTGAGACCCCGGGCGGCAGGATTTCGGCGGCCAGGCGCTTGTAGTCCCCGGCGTAGACGAAGCTGTCGGCCGCGAAGACGTCGCCGTTCGCGGTGACCACGCCGGTTGCGCGGCCTCCCCGGGTTTCGATTCCCGCGACCCGCTCCCCGAACCGGATTTCCCCTCCCCTCTCGGCGAACCGCCCGGCGATGATGTCGTGCAGGGCCTGCATCCCCCCCGCGGGGTACCAGTAATCCTTCATCCACAGGTGCCAGAAACCGGCGAAGAAGATGAACGGCATCCGGTAATAACCGATGTCGGTGAACCACCGGCGCAGGGCAGGGTTCTTCACCGCGGAGCAGACCTTTACCCGGTAGTCGTAGGTGAGCCACTTCCGGAGCCGGGGCAGGGCCGGCACAAGGCGGAGCAGGCGCAAAAAGGAAAAATCGTGGATCAGCGGGAAACTGCGGGGATCGTAGTGGGACTCAAGAAAACGGGCAACCCGGCGGACTTCCCGGAACACCTCCGGAATTCCCTTTTCCCCCGGGAAGGCCGCCGACAGGGCCGCCTCCACACCGTCGAAGGAATCGACGAAGAAGTCGAAATCCCGGGAAACCATGCGGAAACGGGCCTTGACCCACCGCACCCGGTCGTATATTCCCAGTTCCTCCAGGATCGGGAACACGATGCCCAGGCTCTCGAAGGACTGGTCCCCGCCGTCGAAGGAAAATCCCCGCCGCCGGAAGCCGGACATGTTGCCGCCGGTCTGCCGGGCCTGCTCGAGGACGAGGGTCTTTTTCCCGCCGGCGGCCAGATAGTTCGCGGCGGTCATTCCGCCGAGTCCGCCCCCGACGACGATGACGTCGTATTTTCCCATGGCCCCTCTAGACGATCGGGCCGGTCTGGTACAGGGCGGTGGAACCGGTGTAGTCCATGGCCTCGGCCCGGGATTTTTTCCCGGAAGCGGTTTCCAGGGTCTCCCGGAGGACCCGGTCGCCCGCGTCGTCCAGGCTTTCCCCGCTGTGAAGGACGGCGGACACATCGATGTCGATGAAGTCCCGGAGAAAATTCACCGTCTCGGCGTTTCCGCTGACCTTCAGGACCGGCATGAACGGAAAGCCCTGGGGCGCCCCGATGCCGGTGCTGAACAGGACCGCCTGGCAGCCCGCCGCGGCGAGGGCCGCGAGAAGCTCCGGTTCCCTGCCGGGGGAGTCGACGAAGTACAGGCCGCTCTCCCGGGGCGGAAGCTCGCCGTAGGAAAAAACGCCGCGGATCGGTTTTGACCCGGACTTGACGATGGCCCCCAGGGATTTTTCCTCGATGGTGGTGAGCCCCGCCGCGATGTTGCCGGCGCTGGGGTTCCCTCCCCGCATGTCGGAGCCGCAGGCCACCACCCGGTTTTCCAGGTTTCGCGCCATGGACAGCAGTTTTTCCGCCGCTTCCGGCGACTCGCAGCGCCGGACCAGGATGTGCTCGGCGCCGATTATTTCGGTGGTCTCCCCGAAAACCGCGGAGCCCCCGGCCTCCAGGAGCCGGTCGATTGCCCGCCCGACGGCGGGATTGGAAGCCAGGCCGGAGGTCGGGTCGGACGCGCCGCACTTTACCCCCACCCGCAGCTCGGAGACGGGGATTTTTTCCCTCTTCAAGGACGAGATGTCCCGCGCGAGGGACTGGGCGACCAGCCCCGCCTTCCCCAGCGCCGCGAAGTATCCTCCCTCGGGCTGTATTTTGACGAGCTCCACCGGTTTTCCGGATTCGGCGATCCCCGCCGCGATCCTTTCCGCGCTCACCCCCTCGCAGCCCAGACCGACGACCAGGACGGCCCCCAGGTTCGGGTTGCGGCCCAGGTTGATCAGACTGCGCTCCGTCATCTCCAGGTCGCTCTTCAGAAGGCCGCAGCCCTGCTGATGGGTGAAGACCGCCGCGCCCGGAATGTGGCGGGCGATGTCCGCCGCGGCCTGGTTGGCGCAGGTGACCGTGGACAGCACGCCGAGAAGGTTCCGCGCGCCGGCGGCGCCGGACGGCCGCCTGAAGCCGAGAAAAGTTTCGCCGGAAAAATCCATCACGATCCTCCCCGGGCCCGTTTGCCCGCGACGTTGTGGACATGGACATGCTCGCCCGCCGCGATGTCCCGGGTCGCCTCGCCGATGACCTCGCCGTATTTCACCACGTCCGCCCCTGCGGGAATGGGAGAGACGGCGAATTTGTGCGCGTACCGGATGGGACCCCGCAGCTCCACGGACCGCGCCCGCGGACCGGAAGGAAGATCGAGAATTTCCCCCGCCTGCAGGTCGGCGAGGGCCGAGGCGGTGTTGTCCGCCGGATGGAGATGTATGTATTTCATTCCGCCCCCCTGCGCCTTCCGTCGGCGCCGACCCGTCAAAAATACCAGATTCCGCGGGAAAAGGATACATTCGCCTTTCCGCCCCCGGCCTTGAAAACCCCGCCGCGAACCGGTACTATGCCCGGGATGGGAAAAATCGGCATTTTCCGGACTCTGGCCGCCGCGGCGGCATTGCTTTTTTTCCTGGGGGCCTGCTCGGCGGGGGACGACTACTTCGCGGTCGGCTCGCCGGAAAAACAGCGGGAAACCCGGAAGCTCCTCGAACTGCTGCAGAAGGAAAAGGAGGAAGGGGAAAACCGCTTCATCCTTATCCAGCAGATCGCCAACAACATCATGAACGCCGGTTTTCCGGAGCGGCTCAACCTGTTTCTCACGAGCTACGTGGAACGCCATCCGAACGATCCGTTCAACGCGTACTACCTGCTCATGGTCGCGCAGAACTACAAGAACGCGAAGGCATTTCCGCTGGCCGCCCACTACTACGAGCGCATCATCCGCAACCATCCCGACATCCTGATCCGCGGGCAGTCCGCCCACCTCATGTGCCTCAGGGAACTTGTCCGGATAGAGGAAAAGCCGGAATACAGGATAAACCACTACAAGGAGCTCATCTCCCGGTTCAAGGACGAAATCGACGAGGGCTCCACCCACTTCTTTCTCGCCAAAACCTACGAAAGCCTGGGCGAGTGGGAGCAGGCGGTTCAGGCCTACACCAAATTCATGAAGTACCCGGACACGACGATCCGCGGCTACGCCGACGCCCAGCGGAGCGTCATGAACCTGCTGGCCTTTCACAACTCGAA
>CAZGUL010000115.1:0-8101 GCA_964529055.1 uncultured Spirochaetaceae bacterium | reverse complement strand
GCGGTCATATACGGAAACTCCGGAAACTGCAGCAGAAGACGCTCCAGGAAATCGCCGACATCTGCGGTTTCACGAAGAGCCTGCTTTCGAAAATCGAGAGCGGGAAGGTCGTTCCTCCCGTCGCGACGCTGGTCAAGATCGCCTCGGCGCTGAACACCAACGTGTCCGCGCTGGTGGCGGAGGGAGATAATCTGGACTGCGTTTTCATACCCGCGGAACGCAACGGCTCCCGATCGATGCCCACCTTGAGCGGGTACTCCATCCTGCCCCTCGCCGTGGAACTGAAGCAGAAGCGGATGCAGCCGTTTCTGTTCACCGCGAGGCCGGAGGACCTGCACGACAAGATCCACAGCCACGTGGGGGAGGAGTTCATTTTCGTGCTGGAAGGCGTTCTTGAATTCCAGGTGGGTGCGGAAAAATACGTTCTTCACCCGGGGGACAGCATCTTTTTCAATTCGGTGGTGGAACACCGCATCCTGAATGTCCTGTCGGCCCATGTAAAATATCTGGACATTTTCAACTGACGCTCCGGAGCCTTATCCGCGGGACTTCGCCGGGGAAGGGCGCGAAAAACATTGACAATTCAACAAGGTTGAATAATACTTAGGGGTATCACGCAAAGAAACTGAGGAGGGTCGTATGATGAAAAAAATCATGGTCATTCTTGTTTTGATCGGCCTCGTTGTGTCTCCCGTTTTCTCCGGCGGTTCGAAGGAAAGCGCCGGGACGGCCAAGCAGACTGTTCTCAGACTGGGGCACGATCAGTCCGACGGGCATCCCTACGATCTGGGGGTCAAAAAATTCGCCGAAGGCCTCACGAAGGGAACCAACGGCGCGTTCCAGGTCAAAATCTATCCGGCCGCCCAGCTCGGGAACAGCCCGGAACAGATCGAGGGTTTGAATCTCGGCACGCTGGACATCGCCCTTTCCGCGTTTTCCCATGTCACCGGATTCGTGAAGGAACTGGACCTGTTCGGCGCCCCCTTTCTTTTCGAAACCGACGCTCATTTCGGAAACGTGTTCGACGGGGAAATCGGCAGAACCCTGGACGCCGCCTGCAAGGACAAATATTCCATCAGGCTTCTTTCGACGTTCACGTCCGGATATCGCCTCATGTTCAACGGAAAAAAGCCCGTCAATTCCATCGACGACCTGAAGGGGCTCAAGATCCGCGTCATGGGAGGCGAAGCGAATTCGCTGACATGGTCGGTCTTCGGCGCCATCCCGGCGCCCATGCCGTACTCGGAAGTGTATTCCGCGCTTCAGGCCGGAGTCATCGACGGGGCGGAGAACGAGGCCGTCAGCGTCATGCTGAATAAATTCTACGAAGCGGCCCCGTATTTCGCCATCACGGACCATCTCGTCCTTCCGATGGGCCTTTTCATGAGCGACAAGGTGCTGCAGAAAATGACCAAGGAGCAGCAGGAGCTCATTTTCCAGGAAGCCCGGAAGGCCGCAGTCTGGGAACGGGACTTCATCACGAAGAGAAACGCCTCCGCGGTGGAGGAAATGCAGCAGAAATATAAAGTCACCGTGACGCGGCCGGACAAGAAGGCACTGCTCGAAAGAGGCCGCCCGATACAGGACACCATGGCGCAGAAACTCGGCTTGCAGGACCTGCTGGCGAAGGTCCGGGCGACGCCGAAGTAAGACGGCGCAGCCCGCGGAGGGGAACCCGGAATCCGTTTCGGGTTCCCCCGATTTTTTCGGAAGAGGCATCTCGTGAAAAGACTATCCATCCAACTCGAAAAAATACAGAGACATTTCGGCGCAATCATGCTCATCGCGCTGCTGGTAACCGTGTCGCTCCAGGTAATCAGCCGGTTCGTGATCAAGGCGCCGATTCAGTGGACCGAGGAAGGCGGCAGGTTCATCTTTTTCTGGGTCGCCCTTATGGGCGCCGGCGTCAGCGTGCAGACCCGGAAACATTTCGTGATTTCAGTGTTCGATCCCGGAAAGATACGAAATCGAACGGTTCGTCTTGTGCTGGAAATTCTGCCGGAAATCATCGTGTTCGTGTACTGCATCGTTCTGACCTACTATGGCTGGAAATACTTCGAGACGGGAAAAACGCGGATGGGCATCGAGGTCCCCCTGCGGATGAGCTGGGTCTATGCCGCGGTGCCCGTCACCGGTGTTACCATGCTGGTGTACACGGCCGTGAACATTCTGTCGTCGGTCCAGCGCTTCCGCGAAGGACCGGAATCCGGAGGAAACGGTAATTCCTCCGGGGGGAGAGTCTGAACATGCTGTGGGTGCTTTTCCTGTCCTTCATCGGCCTGTGCCTGATACGGGTCCCCATCGCTTTCGCCATGTTCATTTCATCGACCCTCGCGATCGTCTTCGAGGGGAACGTGCCGCTTACCATCGTTGTTCAGCGCATCTGGGTGGGACTCAACAACTTCCCCCTTCTCGCCGTTCCCTTCTTCATGGTCGTGGGACAACTCATGAACGAAACGGGCATTTCCCGGCGGCTCGTGGATTTCTCGGACGCCCTCGTCGGTCACCTCCGGGGAGGACTCGCACACGTCAACGTGGTGGTCAGCATGATTTTCGCCGGAATTTCCGGTGTTTCCTCCGCCGATACTTCCGGGGTCGGATCGGTGCTCATTCCCGCCCAGCTGAAGGCCGGTTACCCCGCCGGTTTCACCGTGGGAGTGACGGCCGCTTCGTCCACCCTGGGCAACATCATTCCCCCCAGTCTGATGATGATCATCTACGCCGCGACGGCCGGCCTGTCCGTGGGGGGGCTCTTCCTCACGGGAATCGTGCCCGGTGTTCTCATCGGACTCCTGCAGATGGGGTACTCGTTTTTCGTCGCGTATAAACTCGGAATAGGGCGGGAGCACAAATTCTCCTTCCGTCGTCTGTGGTCGCAATCGAAGATCGCCGTCCTCGCGCTGTTTATCCCCGTCGTGGTGGTGGGTGGAATAATCCTCGGCGTGTTTACGGCCACGGAGGCCTCCTGCATAACCGTTCTGTACGCCTTGTTCCTCGCGGTCATCTACAGGGAAGCGAGCCTGCGGAAAGTGTACGAAACTTTCAAGACGAGTATCGGCCTGTTTTCCCTTTCCCTGTTTTGCGTGGCCGCAGCCTCCCTCTGGGGCTGGGTGCTGGCCTACTACAACATTCCCGAAACGGTTGTCGGATATATGGACGCGTGGGGGATGCTGAGCTCCAAAACGCTGATTTTTCTCACCGTCATCATCATTTTTCTGGTTGTCGGGACGTTCATGGACGCCATACCGGCGATCATCATTCTCCAGCCCATCATCGGAAGCATCGCGGCCGGGGCCGGCATCAATCCCTATCACATGGGGATCGTCGTGGTCCTGACCCTCGCCGTAGGTCTGATAACGCCGCCGTACGGCCTGTGTCTTCTCATCGCGGCGGACCTCGCCGACCTGTCGATAGCGAAGGCGACACGCGCCATGGTGCCATTTTATATCATTTCCCTGATCGTGGTTTTTGTCGCGGTCTATCTTCCGGACCTCATGCTGTGGATCCCGAGGATTGCCATGCCCGAATATATGTGAATAATTGAATCAACCAAATAATTTTCACACACGAGAGGAGCTATAGAATGAAGCAGATGAAAATCGGCAAATCGGGAATCACCGCGTCCGTTGTCGGCATGGGCGCCTGGGCCATCGGAGGCGACAGCCAGTGGGGGCCCAGCGACGATTCCGAGTCCGTCAGGACGATCCACCGGGCGCGGGAGCTCGGGATAACGCTTCTGGACACCGCGCCGGCCTACGGGCTCGGACACAGCGAGGAGGTGGTCGGAAAGGCCCTGCAGGGCCGCCGGGGGGATTACATCCTGTCCACCAAGTGCGGCCTCCGCTGGGACGTCGACGAGGGGTCCCTGCTGATGGAGCGCGACGGGGTCAGGATCATGCGGAACGCGAAGCCCGAACGGCTCGCCGAGGAAGTCGAGATGAGCCTGCGCCGGATGAAAACCGATTACATCGACATCTACATCGTGCACTGGCAGGCCATGCCGGATTTTCCGGTTCCGATCTCCGACACCATGGGATTCCTGATGAAACTGAAGGAGCAGGGCAAGATCAGGGCGATCGGAGCGTCGAACCTGAACCGGGAACAGTTTCTCGAGTACACAAAGCACGGCCAGCTCGACCTGATCCAGGAAAAATACAGCATGCTCGACCGGACGGTGGAGGCGAAATTCTTTGATCTCTGCGACAAGCACGAGGTCACCCTGCAGGCCTACTCTCCGCTGGAGAGGGGCATCCTGACGGGCAAATACAAGGTCGGCACTCCGGTCAACATGGGACTGGCGAAGTCCAAGATCAAATGGTTCGACAAGGACAACCTGCCGAAGATCGTAGTCCTGGCCGAGAAGTGGAAACCCCTCTGCGACAAGTACAACTGCCCGATGACCCACCTGGTCATCGCGTGGACCGCGGCTCAGGGCAACGGAAAGAACGTCAACGTTCTCGGGGGCGCCCGGACCATTCCGCAGATCGAGGAAAACGTCGGCGGCGGGACGATCACGCTGGACCCGGCGGACATCGCCGGGATGCGGAAGGACGTGGAGGCGATTTCCTAGAAATTCCGCACCGCGGCGGCCCTGTCCGGGGCGCCGCCCGTGAATGAAGGATTGCGCGGCCGGCCCCGGCGAAAAGGGGCCGGCTTTTTTTTAAAACCTGAAGCTGACGAAAACCTCCCCGAAGTCGTTGTCCCGGAACCGGCCGAAGGTGCCGTCCCGGTCCCCCGCGAAGAGGACGAAGCGGGCCCCGAGCTCCAGGTCGTCGGAGGGCTTGTACACCAGCTCCGGCTCCAGCCGCAGGTCTCCGTGTTCAAGCCCGACGACCAGGGACGTCTCGGGTTTCAGCCTGTCCCGCATGAAGGACCCGGACAGGCGGACTGCGGCGAGGGTTTCGGTGTAGACCCCGTCTTCACGGTACTCGGTGTCCGCGGCGAAGCCGTTGTCCTCGATGCCGCCGGGATTCAGGGTGGCGAGACCGCGGACCTGGACGTTCAGGTTCAGTTTACCGGCCAGGATGTCCCGGTCGAAGCCGGCGACGAATCCCGCCTGGTTGTTTCGCACCCGCGGGTCCGTCCCGTCCGTGTCCCCGGTCAGGCAGTACGCGGCTTCGGCCCGCAGGTTGAAACCGGCGAGAACCGCCGCGGCCTCGGCCCCGAATACATGGAGACGGTCGTAGGTCAGGATGATCTTCCGCGAGGGGTCCAAAAGAAATCCGTTCAGGTCGACGGACGGGATGCGGTGAAAGGTGTACGCGTACAGGAGCCCCAGGTCCCAGCCGCCCGCGCTCAGCGTCCACCGGGCGCCGAAGGTGCCGTCGGCGATCGAGGAGGGAACGTTCTCGGACAGCGGATCGGACAGGAGCCTTTCCGCCTCGGCCGCGGCAAGGGCGGCGGCCGCGGTCGTATCCATGCCGCCGGATTCATACAGTGCCGCCAGATCCGCGGCCAGCGCGGAAGCCCGGGACGCGACCGCCGCCTGGAGCGTCAGCACGTCGGCGGGTGTCCAGCGGCCTTCCCGCGGGATCGCGTCGGGGGTGAACCGGGGACCGTAGACGAGCTCCAGGCCCGACGAATCTCCGAGACGGCCGACGAGGCGGAACAGAAGCTCGGCCTTCCTGCGTTCCAGGTACGCGGTGTTGACGAAGTCCGCGTAGTCCGTCGGATTCAGCACATCCACGACGTGGAGGTCGTCTCCCTTGCCCCAGACGATTTTCATGAGCCCCGCCTCCAGGTCGAACCGGCCGAGGTACGCGCGGACGTATGCCTCGTCGACGAGCTTCTCCGGCAGGGCCGCGGCCTCGTCGTCCGGAGACCCGTCGTCCCGGAGCCTGCCGTCGAACAGGAGCCGGATTACGAGGTCCGCTTTTTCGGATGACTCCCGGAGCTCCAGGCGCGTCCGGGGCCGCGCTTCGACTTCGCCGTCCGCGGGATTTCCGTAATCCGCGAAGCCCCGGGCGGCCGCCGCCAGTTCTCCGCTCCACTCGGCGGGGTAGGCGGCCGGGGCCGTGAAAAGGACGGCCGCCGCCAGCAGGAGGCATCGGAAGATTCGCGGGCTGCGCTTCATGGTACGCCCTCCTTCACGGTCTTCCGGTTTCGAGATACCGCTGGGTGAAAATTCCCGCCGGCAGCGTTTCGTTCCAGACGAATTCCCCGATGGTCAGCGTCGTCGAGGTGCCGGTCTGGACGTTCCGCATGGTTGTTCTGGTCGGGGTCCAGTACCCCTGGATTTTTTCGATTTTCCCGATCCCCGCGATTTTCAGGAGCCGGTCCGCCTTGTCGTAGAGCTCGATTTTCAGCGGAATAAGGCGGGTCTTGTCGATCCAAGAAATCCTCCTTCCGTACTGCGATTTCCCGGGGACCCGCGGCCGCGACTCCACGACGTAGCAGTCCTCCCCGGCTTCCTTTTCCTCCCGGAGAAGGAGGTGTTCGTCCTCGTCAATGTCCCGGCCGGAAAGGTCGTCGTAGGTGAAATCGCTGCCCATGAAGGAGCTTCCGCCTTCCGACGCGGCGATCCTCCTGACCCGTTTCAGGGCGGGGAGAAAAATCCATTTGTCGTCGTCCCTGCCCGCGTTCTCCGCCGCAAGGTACCGGGTGTTTCGCACCGATGCCGGGGCGTTGAAAACGACGACAATTTTCTTCAGTCCCCCGGCGTCCTCGACGCCGAACATTTCGATTTCCCGGACTCCGGCCGCGCCCTTCCGGTCGACAAGGTCCATCCGGACGGACGCCCGGGTCGAAGTTCCCCGATCGCGATCCTCGACCATCCGCATGACGTCCCTCCCGTCCAGGGCCCGGAGAACCAGGGGGGAAAGGAGAAAGAGCGCCGTGACGGCGTATTTTCGCAGCTTCATCGTGAAGCCTCCTTACGATTTCGGCGCCGCGATACGGACGCCGGTTTTTTTCAGCACCGCGGGCAGGACCGTCATCGCGCCGACGCTGGATGTGGCCATCGTGAGGACGATCAGCAGTCCGAAGTAGGCGAGGGGCTTGAACTGGGACAGAAGAAGGACCGCGAAACCCGCACCCACGGAAACCGCGTTTAAGATGATGGCCTTCCCCGTGGAGCCGAGGGCCGTGAGCACGCGGGCGTCGGGGCTGCCCGCGCCGGCGTCCGCGGAAGCCCAGCCGGACAGGAAATGGATGGTGTAATCGATGCCGACGCCGACGGCCACCGAGGCGACCATCGCGGTGGAGATGTCGAGCCTGATTCCCGCGTATCCCATGACGGCGAAATTGAAGAGGATCGAGAAGCAGAGGGGCACGATGCCGGCTATCCCGGCCGCCAGGGAGCGGTAGTTGACCGTGAGGATGACGAACACGACGAGCAGGGAAACGGCGATGCTCCACCACTGGGATTCGACGATGAGCTCCAGCAGGGCCGTCTCGATCAGGGCGATGCCGGCGAATTCGATCCCGATGCCGGGCGGAAAATCCGTTTCCGCGAACCTCCGGATGTCCCGGATGACGGCGGCCGTCTTCCTGTTGCCGACGGAGGTCATGGGAACGAGCATCCGGGCGGACGACGGCTCGAGGGCGTCGTCGGCCCACCTGTCCATGCTGCCGGAGTACAGCAGCAGGTACTGGGAAATGAGGTCCTTCAATTCCGCCGGGTCCCGGAGTCCGTACTTCGCCGGGTCGGCGGGAATCTCGTCGAAGGCCCGTCCGCCGTCCATGTCCCCGTGCAGCACCCGGTTCATCCGTTTTATGAAGTCCGAAAACGAAACGACCTTCGGGATTTCCGGGTGTCCGTCGGTCAGGCGGCGGGAAAGCCTGTCCATGGCTTCCAGCACGGCGGGGTCCGTCAGGGCGCCCCTTTCCCGGCCGGACACGATCACGGAAAAGCTGCGGGTCCCCGAGAATTTTTCCCGCAGGAAGGTGTCGGCCCGCCGGATGGTCGTTTCCGCCTTGAAGTATTCCACCAGAACGTTGTCGATGACCAGGCCGCCGGCCCCGATTCCGCCGGCCAGAAGAAAGGCGGCGGCGAAAAGCTGCAGGCGGAACCGGCCCCGCGAGAGATGGCGGTAAGCCGCGTACAGGGACGATGTCTCCGGCCCCGCCGTCCGGATGCGCCGCGGGTGCATTGGCCCCGCAC
>CAZGUL010000114.1:0-8109 GCA_964529055.1 uncultured Spirochaetaceae bacterium | reverse complement strand
GACGAGGCCCTCCTGTACCTGGAACAGGTCGTCGCGTCCAATTCGGGTCTCATCCACCTGTATCAGAGCCGGATGGTCCTGGGTTTCATTTACGCGGTGACCCGGCGCTACCGGCTGGCGGAGTTCGAATTCCGCAAGCTCCTGGAGGACGGGTTCGAGTCCGCGAAGGTCCACAGCGCCCTGGCGTACGCCCTGTTCCTGCAGAAAAAGAACGAGGAAAGCGTCGCCTCCCTGGAACGTGCCCTGGAACTGGAAACGGACAACGCCAACGCACTGAATTCCCTGGGGTACATCCTGGCCGAGATGAACACCCGCCTCGGCGCCGCGCTGAGCTGCTGCCAGCGGGCGGTGGAACGGTTCCCGAAAAACGCGGCGTATCTGGATTCCCTGGGCTGGGTGCACTTCAGGATCGGAAATTACAAGGACGCCCGGATCTATCTCCGCCGCGCCCTGGAGCAGGCTCCGAAAAACAAGGAAATCCTCGGCCACCTCAAGGCGGTCATGGAGGCCGAAGCGTGAAGGCGAAACGGTCCGCTGCAGCCCGCATACCGGTCCTTCTGCTGCTCGCCGCGGCGGCGGCCTCCGGGCAGGTCATCGATTTCGACAAGGTCCGTTCCGACGAGGAGTTCCGCGGCGGGGTGCAGGCCTTCCACAACGGTTTCTACAACGAGGCCGTCGCGGCCTTCAAGAAATCCCTCACGTACAAACCGAAGGACCCGGCCGCACGGCTCTGGCTCGGACGCGCGTATTATCAGTCCGGCCTGAACGACGCAGCCCTGGCGGAATGGCGGGCCGTCGCGAAAGCCGGCGGGGATTCCCCGCTTCTGGAAAACCTCATCGACACTCTGGAGTCCCGCCGCGGAATCGGCCGTGAGCTCCGGGGTCCGGAAAAGTGGGTCGTTTCCGGCGAAATCAGCGGAAAATTCGGCGATAACGTTCTGTTCCGCCGGCCCTCGTCCGTGCGCGCCCGGCGGGACGGATCGTTCTTCGTTGTCGGTTTCGTGACGAACCGCGTCATCGTGCTCGATTCCAACGGCATCGTCCGGAAGACCCTGTGGGGGGGGCTGGAAGGCTTCGATCATCCTTTCGACATCGTGGAGGACCGGGACGGTTCGGTCTACGTCAGCGAATTCCGGGGCGACCGCATCGCGAAGTGCGACCGGAACGGAAACAGGATCCTGACCATCGGCGGAAAAGGGCGCGGGCCCGGCCTTCTTCTGGGTCCCCAGTACCTCGCCCTGGACCCGGACGGGAATCTCTATGTTTCGGACTGGGGCAACAAGCGGGTCTCGAAATACAGCCGCAAGGGCGAATTCCTCCTGTCCTTCGGACGTCCCGCCGGCGTCTACCCGGGTCTCGGCGCGCCCGCGGGGGTCCTTTTCCATGACGGTAATGTCTATGTCGCCGACGCCGAACGGAAGCATGTGGCTGTCTTCGATACCAGCGGCAACCATCTTTCGACGGTGCTCCGGAACGGAGTGGATTCCTTCGAGGGCATGACCCGGCTACCCGACGGAAGGTTCCTTATTTCCGACGGACGCAGGCTTTTCCAGTACTCCGTCGAGGAGGACAGCCTGACCCTTCTGTCCGATTTCGGAGGCGTCGCGAAGAGGGTGCTTTCGGCGGACCGGGACGCCAACGGAAACGTGCTGGCCTCCGATTTCGACGGCGGGGTTGTGCACGTCCTCTCCGAGCTGACGGGCATGCACACCGGCCTCACCGTCATGATCCGCCGCGTCGACGCGAGGGACCATCCGGAGGTCCAGGTCGAGGCGCACGTATCAAACCGGTACGGAAATCCGGTGGTCGGGCTGGCGGCGGACAATTTCATCATATCCGAGAACCGCGTCCGCATGACGCCGACGGAGATGGTTTTCGCATCCCACCGCTCGGAACGGTTCGACATCGCCCTCGTGGCGGACCGGTCGCCAGAAATGGCGGCGCGGCGGTCCGTCGTCGAGAGGGTCGCCCGGGACGCCGCGGAGAGAATCGGCGGGGCCGCGGACTTCCGGGTCGTATCCGCCGGAGCCGTCCCGGCCGTCGTTTCCCGCCCCGGGGATCCCCCGGCGGTCATGGCCCGGGCCGCGGCGGACACGGAGAAAAACTACGCCGATTCCTGGGCCTTCGATCTGGGCGTCCGGATGGGCGTCACCGAGCTTCTGGGAAGCCGCGCCCGAAAGGCCGTGTTTTTCATATCCTCGGGGGGGCTTCCGAAAACGGCTTTCCGGAATTACGGTCTCCGGGAAACGGCGGATTACCTGAAGAACAACTCCGTGGCCTTTTATCCGATTTACGTCACCGCGTCCGGGGACAGCCCGGAGCTCGAATTCCTGGCCGGCGAGACGGGCGGCCGGTCATACCGGTACTTTGACGCCCTGGCCCTCACATCCCTGGCCGAGGACCTGGCGGCGCAGCCCGACGGGACCTACGTTCTGAAGTACCGTTCTCCGAACCCCACGGATTTCGGACGGGTCTATATGCCCTTGGAGATCGAGGCCTCGCTGGTCCGGCGGAGCGGCCGCGACGAAGCCGGCTACTTCGGTCCGCTGGAATTCTAGCCGTGTCCGGGCTGTTTCGCCGTCCTCTCCGGAGCATCACCCATTTTTTGCGTTCGCGGCGGAAGAAATGGGAAGCGGTCTGTCACCGGTGCGGGTTCTGCTGCTGCGACCGGACTCTTTCGGGCTCCGGCGAACTCGTCGTGGAGCTCTCGTCCCCCTGCGAGCATCTGGACACCGATACCCGGCTGTGCAGGATCTACGAGCGGAGGTTCAGCCTCTGCCCGGAGTGCCGCCGGGTTACGATCTATCATGCCCTCTTTTCCCGGTACCTTCCCGGGAGCTGCGGCTACGTGACGAAATACCGGTTCTGGCGGAGGCCCGGGGCATCACGAAGCC
The DNA here is from genome assembly GCA_964529055.1 of uncultured Spirochaetaceae bacterium. Classification (GTDB taxonomy): domain Bacteria; phylum Spirochaetota; class Spirochaetia; order DTKZ01; family DTKZ01; genus JAKQWJ01. Next base: position 5,215 of record CAZGUL010000114.1, on the reverse strand, counting down.
GGTCCCGGGCCCTTCCGGAGGAGCCTGGCGGCGATGCGTCCTAACAGGGGAGTTTTCACCGTTATCGCCCGGTGAGGGCACATCTCGTGACAGCAGTAGCAGCGGATGCACAGGGAGTAATCGTAGACCGGAGGTTTCGTCGTGTCTCCCCCGGAGAAATTCAGGGCCTTCACCGGCTCCACGGGACAGGCCTTGACGCAGACGCCGCACTTCCGGCAGGAATCCTCCGCGATGACCGGGCGGGGAACCAGAAGATTCCGGAACGGCCTCAGGGCCTGGAGCGTGGCGTCTCCCGCGGCGGGCATCCGTGTGACGCGAAAACTAGTGTTTCTGAATTTTTCGACGGGCTCGCCGACGATCTCGATATCCTCGTCCCGGAAAACGCCGAGGCCGCCGGCGGCGCCTTCGGTGATGGTGGGGACGAAGGCGGGGTCCAGGTCGACGAGGCCGCAGAACACCGCGTCCAGGGCCACCGGGTCACGGGACGCGAGCAGAAGGCCCATCCGCACCGGTTCGCCGCTGGAAGGGCCTTCACCCTCCATCGCGACCACGGCGTCCATGATGTACAGGCGCGGCCCCAGCAGGAGGTTGAGGTCCGTCAGCATGGCGGAGAAATGGAAAACGTTCGGGAAACGCAGATGGAACCGGGCCTTCTCGAAGCCGGCAACGCAGCCGAGCTGGTTCTTGACGGCCCCGGTGATCCGCGTGAGGCCATGGGTTTTCATCTTGCAGAGACTGACGATGCCGTCGGCTTCGGCGGCGGCCTTCGCCAGCGGAAAGGTTTTCTGGCGGCGGCCCCCGGGAAAATCCGCGGCGACGACGGTTTCGAAGTCCCCCTCCGCTACGCCGGTTTTTTCGGCCCGCCCGGCGAGACCCGTCTTGCGGGCAGCCTGACGAAAACTTTCGTATCCCGGCGAGTCGCCGTAGGAAAGGACCGCCCCCGTTTCCGCGAAGACCCGGGCGGCGGCCTCGAAAACCGCGGGGTGGGTCGTCACGGCCAGGTCCGGAGAGCGGGCCGCGAGAAGATTGGGCTTGAGCAGGATTTTTTCACCCTCCCGGGCGAATTCGCCGGCCCCGCCCAGGAGGTTGATCGCCGTGCGCATAGCCCGGAGTACCGTTTCGTCCTCGTAGGAGCCGCAGGCAACGAGAGCAACCTTTGACCGCATGGGAGTCCCCCTTCACGGGAGAGATTACGGGTAGGCCGGGGCCGGGTCAAGCGGCACCGGCGTGACGGGCGGCAGTTGCCGCGGGACGGGTTTTTTCATACTATATATACGAGAGCTGGAGGTCTTTAGTGGCGGGTGAAGGGAGCACGTCGTTCCGTGACGGAACGTCCCTCAAGGAAAAGAGGAAGGTCCAACTGAAGGAACCGGACATGTTCCGGGTAATCCTGCACAACGACCATTACACGACTCAGGAATTCGTCGTCAGCGTCATCATGGCGGTTTTTCACAAATCCGCTTCGGAGGCGACGAAAATCATGCTTGACGTTCACCGGAAGGGAAAGGGCGGCGTGGGTGTGTACACCTACGATATTGCGGCGACCAAGGCCAAACAGGTCCGGGATCTGGCCTCGGCCCAGGACTTTCCGCTCAAATGTACCGTGGAGAAGGCTTGAAAAGAGATGATGATCAACCAGGAACTTCAGGACGTGCTGAACGCGGCGTACAACGAGGCCAAACAGCGCAAGCACGAGTATCTGACCTCGGAACATATTCTGTTCGCGTCCCTGCATTTCAACGGCGCCCGCACGATCCTTGAAGAGTGCGGAATCGAACCCGACGCGCTGCGGGAGGAAATGGGCCAGTACCTGCAGGAGCAGATCCCGAAGGTCAACCGCCGCGAACCGATCCAGTCGGTGGCCTTCCAGAACGTCATCGAGCGCGCGGTCCTGCACACCCAGTTTTCCAGCAAGCAGGAAGTCGATATGGGGGACGTGCTGGTATCCATCTTCGACGAGGACAAGTCGTACGGGTCCTTCCTGCTGAAGAAATATGGACTCACCCGGCTCAATCTCCTGGAAATCGTGTCCCACGGTTCCTACCCGGCGGAAAAGGCGGGGGAAGCCGCCGGTGCGGGTCCGGAGGAAGAACCGGACGAAGCCGGTCCGGACGAGGAGGGCGGAGAGCGGCCCGGGGGATCGGCGAAGCCCCGGGGGAAGGACGTCCTGCGGGAGTTCACCTCCGAGCTGACGGCCCTCGCGGCGGATGGAAAGCTGGAACCCCTGATAGGCAGGGACGACCTGGTGGAGCGGACGATACAGGTCCTCGTCCGGCGGCTCAAGAACAACCCGATCCACGTCGGCGAGCCTGGGGTGGGCAAGACGGCCGTCACCGAGGGGCTTGCCTCCCGAATAGTCGAGGGCCGGGTGCCGGACATCCTGAAGGGGTACCGCATCTTTTCCCTCGACATGGGCGCACTCATTGCAGGCACCCGGTACCGCGGGGATTTCGAGGAGAGGATGAAGGCCGTCATCGCGCGTCTCCTGAAGGAGGAAAAGATCATCCTGTTCATCGACGAAATACACACCATCGTCGGGGCCGGAGCCGTTTCCGGCGGGTCCATGGACGCCTCGAACCTGCTGAAACCCGCCCTCCAGTCGGGGAAGCTTCGCTGCATCGGCTCCACCACCTTCGAGGAGTACCGGAAATTCTTCGAGAAGGACCGCGCCCTTTCCCGGCGTTTCCAGAAAATCGAGATAGCCGAGCCGTCGGTGGACGAGACGGTCTCTATCCTCCAGGGCCTGAAGGAAAAGTACGAATCCTACCACTCCGTGCGTTACACCGACGCGGCGCTTCGAGCGGCGGCGGACCTGGCGGCGAAGGTCATCAACGACCGTTTCCTCCCGGACAAGGCCATCGACGTTGTGGACGAGGCGGGCGCCTGGGTAAGGATGCACCGCTACCGGGACGGCAGGGAGGAGGAACCCTACGAAATCACCGAGGCCGACATCGAGAAGGTGGTCGCGAAAATCGCGAAGGTGCCGGAGCGGAGCGTTTCCTTCTCCGAACGGGACCGGCTTAAGAACCTGCTTCCCGAACTGCGGAAGCGGATATTCGGACAGGACGACAGCCTCAAGGCCGTGGTGGACGCGGTCAAAAGGTCCCGGGCGGGCTTCCGTAGCCCCAGCAAGCCGGTGGCATCCTTCCTTTTCGTCGGCCCCACGGGAGTCGGCAAGACCGAGCTCGCCAGGAGTCTGGCGGAGATCCTGGGCGTCGCGCTGCACCGGTTCGACATGAGCGAGTACCAGGAAAAGCACACCGTCTCCCGTCTCATCGGGTCCCCCCCGGGGTACGTGGGCTACGAAGAAGGCGGGCTCCTGTCGGAAGCCATCCGCAAGACCCCCCACGCGGTCCTGCTGCTGGACGAGATCGAGAAGGCGCACCAGGACGTTTTCAACGTGCTGCTGCAGGCGATGGATTACGCCACCATAACCGACAACTCGGGAAAGAAGGCGGACTTCCGGAACGTCATCCTGATCATGACCTCCAACGCCGGCGCCCGGGACATCGGGAAGCCCCTCATCGGATTCGGGGACCAGGCGGTCGGAAAGGCGGCAATCGGGGACGCTGTGGAACGCATCTTCAGCCCGGAATTCCGCAACCGGCTGGACAAGGTCGTCGTGTTCGGCAACCTGGACCGCCCGGTGGTGCGTGACATCGTGCTGAAGGAAATAGCCGCTTTCGGCCTCCAGCTGGCGGAGAAGAACGTCACGCTGGACATCGACGACGCGGCCGTCGATTACCTTCTGGATCTCGGATTCTCCCGGGAGTTCGGGGCGCGGAACGTGGCGCGGGTCGTGGAGGAAAAGGTGAAGGACCGCTTCATCGAGGAAGTCCTCTTCGGCAACCTGTCGGGCGGCGGCTCCGCGAAAATCACGATACGGGACGGGGAAATCCGCATCGAGACGGTCCCCGCATCCGCGCCGTCCCGGGATGCGTAGCGGACAGCGGAGAAGGGAGTCGGACTTTCCCTGCCTGTCCGCGGAGGACCGCTTCGATTTTCCCGATCCCCGCACCGCGAGCGGGGAGGGGATCGTGGCCTCCGGCGGCAACCTGTCGCCGGGAATGCTGCTTTCGGCCTACAGTCAGGGGCTCTTTCCCTGGTTTTCCGACCGGGACCCCATCCTGTGGTGGAGCCCCGATCCGCGGTTCGTCGTTTTTCCCGGGGAAATCCGGGTGTCCGAATCGATGAAAAAAATTCTCCGGAAGGGCGTCTTTTCCTTCTCGCTGGACGCCCGGTTCCGGGACATCATAACCGCCTGCGCATCGGCTCCCCGGCCGCTTCAACGCGGGACATGGATAACCTCCGACATGATCGATGCCTATTGCGCGCTTCACGATCTCGGGTATGCCCACTCGGTGGAAGTTTACCAGGAAGAGCGTCTCGCCGGCGGCTTGTACGGCATTTCGCTGGGTCAGGTCTTTTTCGGCGAATCCATGTTCTCGGTGGTTTCCAACGCGTCGAAGGCGGCCTTCATCCTTCTGGGGATGGCCCTGCGGGGAAGAGGTTTCGGCCTTATCGACAGCCAGGTACGTACGGACCACGTGACGAACCTGGGCGGACGGGACATTCCCCGGGAAGCGTACCTGAGCCTTCTCCGGGATCTGGTGAAGGGGGAAACCCTGAAGGGAAACTGGGGGCGTCTTTTTCCCGGGTTTCCCGCCTCGCCGGAGGCCCTCCGGGCCGGACTCCTCAGGGTCTAATATTTGAAGCCCGAATCCCCGACGAATTCCCGCAGGATCGATGTCTCCGGAACGTATTTGACCGGAATGGGAAGAAAATTGCCGATGAACGAAAGCAGACGCACCGCCTCGTGGTAGTTGGCGTTGTTCGGTTTGACGGTCCGGAGGATCGGCTCGGCGATTGTTTTCAGCACTCCCAGTTCGTAATCCAGCGCCGAGTTGAAGGCCGCGTCCGCGGTGTCCTGGTAGGGAAATATGTTCTTGTCCTCCCCCCGGCGCACGGACGGCCACATGTCCAGCGTCGTCGAGGCCGAATGGCCGCGGAACTGGAAATCCCTGACGATCCGGCGGATGAGCCGGTTGTCGGTGGTGGGGATGCGGTTGTGTTCGTCCAGGTTGAGCTGGGTCAGGGCGCTGACGTAAATTTTGTATTTCCTGCCCGGTTCCACCAGCGGGGTGAGCCTGTCGTTGAGGCCGTGGATGCCTTCCATCAGAAGAATGCCGTTGTGCGGCAGGCGGAGTTTTTTTCC
>CAZGUL010000113.1:0-8153 GCA_964529055.1 uncultured Spirochaetaceae bacterium | reverse complement strand
TTTCTCCTCGCCGCGGCCATCGTCATCCCGGAAGAGCGGGTGATCCTGGGCGGGAAAACCGGTTTCGCTTCCCTCGCGAAAACGGAGGGTGTCACCCCGAGCGCCGGACCGGACGGCAGCGCCCAGCTCGTGCTGAAGGACCTGCAGCCGTCCGCCGACGACGTCACGGACCTTCTTCTCAATTTCGACGACGATCCCATCCGGGACGGAACATCCCGGTACGACGTGCGCAACGAAAGGGACTCCGTCGTCGTTTCCGCCGGCCACAAAGTCCGGGGAAAAGCCTCGGCGGCCTTTCAGCGGGAGTCCCGCCTGAGCCTTTCCTCCCGGGGGAACACCCTCTTCACTCCCGGAACGGGCTGGGGGGATTTCACGATCGAATTCTGGATGTACCCCGCGACGCTGGAAAACGGCGAAACGGTCCTTCACTGGCGGGGGGCCGGTATCGGGGCCTCCCGGACCGAAATCCAGGAAATTTCCTGTTCCGTCGAGGACAGGACCCTGGTCTGGAGGTTTTCCCACGTGTTCCGCTCCGGAGACCTCTCGGGGGGGACCCTCGAGCTGAGGGGCGGTTCTCCGCTGGTGCCGAGGACATGGCGTCATCACCTGCTGCGGTTCGAAGCCGCCACGGGCATGCTGGAATACGCCGTGGACGGCAGGCCCGAGGACGTCCGCTACGCGACCGCCACGGGCCGCGAGGAAGGAAAGGCGCTTCATCCCCGGATCGAGCGGGGCCGGCATGGCACCCTTGTCATCGGGGAAAATTTCACCGGCTTTCTCGACGAGCTCAGAATCACCCGGAGCACCCTGGAGCCCCGGGAACCGGCCGCGTTTTCCGCCGGAGGAGGCCGGGCCGAAACGCAGCCGGTCGATCTGGGGTACGGGGGATCGGTCCTCACCCGGATAGACGCCCGATACAAAACGCCGTCCGACAGCGCCGTATTCTTTTTCTATCAGATAGCGGAGACTCTGGACGGGCTCGTCGCGGCGGAGTGGACACCCATTCTTCCGGGAAAAGCCCTTCCTTCCGGCGTCCGCGGCCGGTTCGTGCGCGTCGGGCTGGAGATGTACCCCGACGGTGAACGGACCAGGACCCCCCGTCTTGCCGAAATTTCGATCGCGTACGAAATGAATCAGCCGCCTCCCGCCCCGGCCTTCGCCGCCGCTTTTCCGGGGGACGGCATGATCGAACTGCGCTGGTCCCAGGTGCCTGACCCGAACGTTCAGGGATATCTGGTGTACTACGGCACCCGGCCCGGCGTATATGACGGCAACGAAAGCGGCCTGGGGCCGTCGCCCCTTCATGTGGGCAGGATCACGAGCCTCAGACTCGAGGGGCTGCAGAACGGTAAACTTTACTATTTCGCCGTATCCGCCTATGATGGCAGAGGAGACTACCTGAGCGGACTCCTGTCCCGGGAAATCAGCGCCAGACCTTCGAGGTTGTACCGTCATGAAAACGAAGAAAAAAAGTAGCCGTCGCGAAGAACTCCTGGGCCAGGCGAAGAACGCTTTCACGATCGGCGACCTTTCTTCCGCTGAAAAAATTGCCGGCGATCTCATCCGCGAAGAGCCCGCGTTCCCCTCCGCGTACATTCTCCTGGGCACAGTCTACGGAAAACAGCGCCTGTATCCGGATGCTATACGGCAGTTCGAAAAGGCCCTGGAACTCCAGCCGGACAGCGCCGAAGCGCTGAACAACCTGGGCGTGATGTACCGGCAGACCGGCAAACTGGGCCAGAGTCTCAAATCCGTCGAGAAGTCCCTCGAACTCAAGCCGGGGTCCGCCGACATGTGGTACAACCTGGGCAACATCCACAAGATGGACGACAACATCCCCGCGGCGGTCGAGGCGTACACGAAGGCCGTGGAACTGGACCCCGAGTTCGTTCTGGCGTACAACAACCTGGGAACCCTGTACGAAAAGGTCGGCGACTACGCGAAAGCCGCGGACGTGTTCAACCAGGGGCTCCGCTCGGACCCGAACCATCCGACGCTCCGCTACAACCTGGGCATCGCCCTGCAGGCCCGGGGAGACCTGGAGGGAGCCAGAAAGCAGTTCGAGCTGTCGGTGCGGTCCCGTCCTGGCTGGACCGACGGCCTCAACAATCTGGGTATCGTTCTCCAGCAGATGGAGAAATTCGACGAAGCCGTCGCGGTGTTCAAGGAAATCCTCCTCATCGATCCGAAAAACGTCACAGCCAACAACAACATCGCCACGATACTGGCCCAGCAGGGCCGGGCAAAGGAAGCGATCGATTACTACCGGAAGGCCCTGGACGAGAATCCGGGCTACCGCAAAGCCGCTGTCAATCTGGGCCAGATACTGGAAAAGCAGGAAATTTCGGATGAGGTCATAGAGAACCTCAAGCTTCTCGTCTCCCACAATCCGGAAAACACCGAACTCCGGCTGCAGCTCGCCGGCGCGCTGGTGTCCGTGAAGGACTATCTGGAAGCGGAAAAGCAGGTCGGGATGATCCTGAAAAAACAGCCGGACAACACGAAGGCCCTCCGGCTGATGGGAAACATCTGCTACCGCACCGACAGACGCAAAAAAGGGCAGGAATACTTTTCCCGCATTCTCAGGAGCGATCCGGAGGACACCGCCTTCCGCGTCGATGCGGCGAGGGCTCTGAAGGACGCAGGCGAATTCGAAGAGGCCCTGACGGAAGCGACACAATTCCTGAAGGACCAGCCGGCCAGCGCCGAGGGGCAGAACCTCTACGGAGAAATCCTTCTCGAGCAGGAAAAACCCGAAGATGCCCTGCGGCACTTTCAGAAAATCCGCGACCGCTTTCCCGACAACGGCGAAATCATCGCGAACCTGGCCCGGGCCTATCAGGAAACCGGCAGCCGCGGGGCGGCGATCGAAGCGGTGGACCAGCTCATCAATCTTCAGGGCAAGCGCGCGAGCCCCGAGGACATCACCCGGCTGAACGAAAGCCTGGAATTGTACGAAAAGGCGGTGGAAGCCTTCGAGAAGGACCACAAGGACGCCTGGGAGCGGAACCTGAGCCGGCTCGGAAAACTGGCGCTGCTCTCCTCGATGCCCGCCGAGGAAACCGACGAAAATCTGCTGGTGGAGGAATTCCCGGTGCAGGACGAGGATTCCATCCCGATTCTGGATTTCGGCGGCGAAAAGATCGAGGAGGAGAAAGAGGAGCCCGGAGAGGACATCGACGAGGAGCTTTCGGTCCTCGAAGGAACTCCTCCGCTGTTCGATCTTCCCGAAATCGGCGAACTGCCGCCGGGTTTCGACCGGTCCGATGCTGTTCCCCGTGGACAGGGGACGCAGGCGGAACCTCCGTCCCCTTTCAAAGCGCCTGCCGCCCCGGCGGCCTTCCCTCCTCAGGCGGCCTTCCCCCCCCAGGCGGCCGGGGCGGGGCCCCGGTTTCCGACCCCTGCGGCGGCTTTTCCGCAGCAGGCCGCCGCTCAGCAGCCCCCGGCGGCGATGCCCCCGCCTGCAGCGCCGGCGAACCCGCATATTCCGCCGCCGGACGCGGCGCCTGTGCCCGCTGCGCAGCAGCCCCCGGCGGCGATGCCTCAGCCGGCCGGCGAGGAAAACCTTTCCTTCCCGGAAAAGCCGGCGGCCCGGGCATCCGGAATGCCCGCCGGCGGCCCCGTCGGGGAAGAATCGCCCGCTTTTCAGCTCCCGTCGGACAAACAGCCCCGGAAGGAAGAGCAAAAGCCCATGAAAAAGCAGGAAGAACCCGAACCGTTCGAAGAGCCTCTGGAAGAACTGCCGGATATCGAAATCGAGGAGCTCCTGGAGCCTGAGGGCGCCGAACCGGAAGAGACTCCCGAACCGTCAGGCGCTCCGGATACGGTCTCTGAAGAACCGGCCGATACCGGTGAAGACGCACTCCCGGAAGAGGAACCCGCGGAACTGATGCCGGAAGTCGAAGAGGCCGAAGAGTTGCCGGAAATCCCCGAGGCCGCTGCTTCCGCCGGCGAGCCGGAAAACGCGGAAATCGTGCAGGAAGCGGAACCCGAGGAACTGGAATCGCCGGAAGACACCGAAATCGCGGCTTCCGCCGGGAAGGAAGCGGACCTCCTGGACCGGGAGCCCGTTCCGGAACCGCTTCCCGGAGCCGGCGAAGAGAAACCGGCAGAGGCGGCCGCCGCTGGCGAAGCCATCCCCGTCGCGAACGCGTCCGCGGGACTGCTCGACTACCTTCTGTCGCTGACCGAGGCATTGCCGGAAGACAAACGCGGGGCCTTTCAGCGAAGCGAATACCGGCTCAAAATCGAGGCGCTTAAAAGCCGCCTGAGCGGAAGCCGGGGGATTCACACCGGGTTTTCCGCGTCACACGACGCGTCCCGGCCCCTCGACCCCGGAACGGTCGGGAAATCGCTGCAATTCTTCGCCCGCTTCGCGGCGTTCCATCCGGAACCCGACGTCGGGACCCTTCTGTCGGAAAGACTCCGGTCAATCGCGCACAAACTCTCGGGGGGATCCGGGGAATGAACGTCGATCTCAACTACAGGAAGATCCAGGCATATATTTCCAAAATTCCCGCCCTGCCCGTCACCGTCACGAAAGTGATGGAGATATGCAACAATCCGGCCACCTCGCCCGTGGACCTCAACAAGGTCATCAGCCTGGATCCCGTGCTCATGGCCCGGGTCCTGAAGCTCATCAACTCGGCGTATTACGGCATTTCCAATCAGGTGACGTCCCTGGTGCGGGCGATCATCATGCTCGGCCTGAACACCGTGAAAAACCTGGCCCTCAGCACCGCGGTCCTCGGAAACCTGGGAAAGAAGGAAAACTTCCAGGCCCTGAACATGCAGGGCTTCTGGCGGCATTCGCTTTGCGTGGGCGTCCTGTCCAAACTGATCGCCCGGAAAATGCGGGTGGACCCGAAAATGCAGGAAGAGTATTTCATCGCCGGTCTTCTTCACGACATCGGCAAGATTCCGCTGAACAACGCCCTCACCGTGGAATTCATCCAGGCCATGGGGGCTTCTGACCGGGACCATCGACCCCTGTACCAGACCGAAAAGGAAATTATCGGGCTCGACCACATGGACGCCGGAGTCCTCATCGGCGAGGCGTGGAAACTCGGAAACGGCATCATCGACACCATCCGGTTTCATCACTTCCCGGACACCTATACGGGAAAAAACAAGGCCGTGGTGTTCACGGTGACGGCCGCGAATTTCTACGCCAACGCCAACGAGATCGGATTTTCCGGTTCCCGGTTCCCCGAGGCCGTGAAGGACGAAATCCTCCGGTTTCTCGGAATTGACTGGGACTATCTGGACGACATCGCCGACGAGCTGATGAAGGAAATCGAAAAGGCTCAGGTTTTCCTCCGGATTGCCGAGGAGTGATTCATGAATGTGGGCATGCGGGTAAGATTCTGGGGAGTGCGCGGCTCCATACCTTGTCCGGGTCCGGATACGGTTCGTTATGGCGGCAACACAACATGTTTCGAGCTGCGCTTCGGCGAAAAACAGAAGCTCGTCATCATCGACGCCGGCTCGGGCATCCGGCCGCTGTCGGACTTCATCATGAAGAACGACTTTCCCAGGGGCCCGATCGACGCCGACATCCTGATCTCCCACACCCACTGGGACCACATCATGGGCTTTCCGTTTTTCACCCCGATCTACATCAAAACCACGAAGCTACGGGTCCACGGCCCGGTCACCTACGAAGAAGACACCCTGGATAAAATCATCGGGGACCAGCTGCGGTACAGGTACTTTCCGGTCCGGCAGGAGGAGCTTTCGGCCAGCATCGAGTACAGGGAACTGAAGGAAACCTCCTTCGAGCTCGGCGACGGGGTCTTCGTGACCACCAAATACCTGAACCATCCCATCCTGTGCCTCGGCTACCGGATAGAATACCGGGGCAAGGTTTTCTGCACCGCCTACGACACCGAGCCGTTCCGCAACGTTTTTCCCACCGACCCGGCGGACCCGGACTACGATGCCGATGCCGCGAAGGAAGGGGAAACAGCCGCTGAGGAGGAAAACGGGAAAATTCTGCGGTTCTTTCAGGACGCGGACGTTCTGGTTCACGACACCCAGTACACCCTCAAGGAATACCGGGCGTCGAAAATCGGCTGGGGGCACAGCACCTTCGAGCACGCGGTGAACAGCGCCCACAAGGCGGGAGTGAAAAAACTGTTCTTTTTTCACCACGATCCTCTCCGGACCGACGCCCAGCTCGAGGAGCTGGTCGAGAAATACCGGAACATGATACGGGGCAAGAGCCCGCTTCAGATCGACATGGCCCGGGAAGGCCTGGAAATCGAACTCTAGGAGGAGTCATGAAAAAGGTCGCATTGCTGGCTTTTCGCGGGGAACCCATGTGTTTCGTCCACGTTCTGCTGAACGCCCTGGACATGCGGGAGAAGGGTTTCGACGTCGCGATAATCCTGGAGGGAGCCGCGACGAAGGCTGCCGCCGAAATGGCCGAGGAAGGGTCCGACTTCCACGACCTCTACGTCCAGGTTCGCCAGAGCGGCCTCATCGACTGCGTCTGCCGGGCCTGCTCGGCAAAGATGGGCGTCCTGCAGAGCATCGAAAAGCAGAAACTTCCCTGGGGAACCGACATGAAGGGCCATCCGTCCCTGGCCACGTATATCGAGGAAGGCTATGAAATCATCTCCTTTTAATTTGTTTGATTTCTCTAATTAAAATAGTCATATTTATCCCATGAAAAGAAAAATGCTCGTTCTGGCCGCGCTCGCGGTCATTATGCTGAACGCGGGATTCGCCTGGGGCGGCGGCGGCAGCGAAAAAAAGGAAACGCCTCCCGCCGCCGGATCCGGCGCTCCGGCGGCCCCCGATGCTTCAGCCGGCTCCGTCCCGGAATCCGCCGCCACACCGGAAACGCGGGCCCCGGGAGAAAAATCGTGGGCCGGAGACCAGCCCGCGCCGGAATTTCCGGCCGGCATGGAATGGCTCAACGTCGCCGATCCCGTGACCCTGGCGTCCCTGAAAGGCAAGGTCGTCATGCTGGATTTCTGGACATACGGCTGCATCAACTGCATACACAATCTTCCGTACGTCAAAAAGCTGCAGGAGGAATTCGCCGACGAACTCGTGGTGATCGGCATCCATTCGGCCAAATTCGCCAACGAGGGAAGGACGGAAAATCTCCGCAGCATCGTCCTCCGATACGGCATAACCTATCCGGTGGTCAACGACGCGGATTTCGGGGTCTGGAGCATCTGGGGTCCCCAGGGCTGGCCGACCCTCGTGCTGATCGATCCGGCGGGCAATGTCGTGGGAGGCCGCAGCGGCGAGGGCTTTTACGAAACCTTCCGGGAAATCATCGGTTCACTGGTCAGGGAATTCGACGGAAAGGGAAAAATCGACCGGGCCCCCCTGTCGGTCAAACTCGAGCGGGACGGCAGACTTTCGACCCTGCTGTCGTTTCCCGGAAAAGTGAAGGCGGACCCGGCGGGCGGCAGGCTGTTCATCTCCGACTCGGGACACCACAGGATCATCGTGGTTTCGGCGGCGGACGGGCGGATTCTCGACATCGCCGGCGGAGGCGGGCCGGGTTTCGCCGACGGGACTTTCACCGAGGCACGGTTCAGGAACCCCCAGGGGACGGCCCTTTCCCGGGACGGGAAAATCCTCTATGTGGCCGATACGGAGAACCACGCGATACGGGCCGTCGACTTCGCGGGCAAGCGGGTATCCACCATCGCCGGAACGGGTTCCCAGGCGGAAGCCTACCCGCCGGAACCGGGAATCGGCACGGGGGCGGCGCTGTCCTCACCGTGGGACCTCGCGCTGGACGACCGGTTTCTTTACATCGCGATGGCCGGCACCCACCAGCTCTGGGTCATGGACCTGGAGTCCCGGAAACTCGATCCACTGGCCGGCTCCGGGGCGGAAGGGTATCTGGACGCCCCCGGCGCGGAGGCCGAACTCGCCCAGCCCAGCGGTCTCGCCCTTTCCCCGGATAAAAGACTTTACTTCGCCGATTCGGAGGCGAGCTCCATCCGCTGGGTCGACCTGTCCCGACCGGAGAAACCGGTGTTCACCCTGGCCGGCAGCGGCAAGAGTCTCTTCGAATTCGGCGCCGAGGACGGAAAAGGCGCCGACGCCCGTTTTCAACATCCCCTCGGCGTCGCGTGGCACGAGGGGGCTCTGTTCACCGCTGACACCTACAACCACAGGATCCG
>CAZGUL010000112.1:0-8176 GCA_964529055.1 uncultured Spirochaetaceae bacterium | reverse complement strand
CTTTTTTTCGCTGGCATCGTCTGAAACTTTGACCCGGGCGGCGTCGACTCCCACCGCGCCCAGGGCCGTATAGAGGCCGGTGTCACGGTTGATGGTTCCCGATCCCGACACGAGGGAAAACTCATACGGCGGTTTTCCGCCGGAAGCCGCGAACACGACGACGCCGTTTTCCGGGACGGTGACGGTCTCCGGGCTGATGGCAAGGTCGCCTCCGGCGATGACCACGGTCACCGTGGAATCGCTCGCGGCACCCAGGCTGTCCGTGACGCGGACGAAGGCCGTTCCGGGTGTGCCGCCGGCGGTATAGACGCCGGTACTGTCGTCAATGGAACCTCCGCCGGAGTATATGGAATACGCGTAGGGGGGCACCCCGCCGGTCGCGGCGAACTGGTAAGCCGCCCCGGTTCCGACCGTTATGCCCGCCGGCCATATGGAGACCTCCGCGGCGGGAATGACGCTGACGGAGGCGGTGATTCCCGGAGGGCCGGACCCGTCGGTCACGCGGACCGTGTAGGCGCCGCCGTGGTCCGGGGGAGCTGTATACAGGCCCGTAAGGGGATCGATTTCGCCGCCGGACGCCCCTTCGTCGATGGAGAATACATAATCGCCGATGCCGCCGAAGGCGCTGAAGGCGATGATTCCGCCCACCCGGACGGCGGAGGTCTGCGGAAACAGGACGAGCTGCGCGGGGGGGCTGACCGTCACGGTTGCCACGGCGATTCCTCCGGCGGAATCCTGCACGTTGATCAACTCCGTACCGGAAATCAGGGGGGCGGTGTAGACCCCCGTGCCGGGATCGACCGAACCGTCGCCGGACAGCTTTCCGTACAGATAGGGCGGCGTCCCGCCGGTGGCGGAGAAAGCGACGGTGCCTCCCACGTTGACACTCACCGACGCGGGAACGATGGCGAGCCGGAGTGCCGTTTCCTGGGGAACGAATTCTTCATCAAGCGCGAAATCGTCGCATCCTGCGAGCAGGACCAGCAGAAAAAGCGCGGCGGGAGAGACTATCCGCCGCCGGCGTCCGCCTGTTCGAAATTCCTCTTTCACGGAAAAAACCTCGCGGCGACCGTGGGCATGAATCCCATGATCGGATAGTCACCCTCGAATACGGAAAGATATCCGAGTTCCATTCCCAGCTCGACGCCCCGGGATATCCGGGCGGTTGCGGAGATGCCCCCGTCGGCGTAGGCGACGGTTTTCGCCATCAGGCTCTCGTCGGGAACGTCGGCGGCGACGACGGCGGGACCGGCGGACGCGCGGAAAGCGAGGCTCAATTTCGCGGCGGAAACGATTTCCGCCCTGACTCCGATCCCGGCAAGCACCGAATAAACGCTGCCTTTTGTAACGGCCGGATCGGGAAATATCCGGACGGCACCGAGACGCAGGCCGGTTTCGAAAGGCAGGGACATGAGGGTGAAACGGTATCCGCCGAACGCGGATGCCGCGAATCCGTAGGGAAAAAGCTCGCTCATCTCGCCGAAAACGAGAACCGGCGCGGCGCTGAGGTCGAAAATGAATCCGCGTTCGGGAATTGAAGGCCGGGCATCGAGGACCGGAACGACGGGCTGCGGCTGTACCGCTGGCGCGGCCGGGATTTCCGCAGGGGGAGGGATTTCCGCCGGGGGTTTAACGGGCATGTCGGCGGCGGCAGCCTCCACCGCTGCACGCACTTCGGACTCGGAAAGAAGGCCCCGGATTTCACGCGCGATGCGGGAGTCAAGGTTGAGGTCGAAGGGAAAGGCCACCCGCCTCCGCAGCAGAGTCTGTCCGGTTTTTGCGTTTATGAACGAAAAATCGGAATCTACGATTCCGTCGGCCATCGTCAGTTTCTTGAGGAATACGAATTGGGAGCCGGTTTCATCCGCCTTTTCCAGAACAGTATCGAGGTTCCCGGATTCGGCGTCGGGATGGACCCACTGTTCGATCCGGAGTCCCGCACGGACGATTTCCAGGTTGACGGTCCGGGCTGCGATGTCAGCGAGGACCGGCGCCTGCGACGGGGAGGACGCCAGCAGCACCCGCGGCTGGGCCGCGAGGCCTCAGGAAGCGAGGAGAAAACAGAACGCGGCAACCAGCCGGACATTACGCGGGAACATGATATCTTTCCACTTCTTATAAGGTACTGCACAAATTGTGGAATATCAATGTTCCGCGAGGCTCCTCCAGACTTTTTCCGGCGTGTACGGCCCGGAATGGAGTCTCTTCCCCGTCGCGTGGGCGAAGGCGTTTCCGATCACCGGCAGGGGGCCGTTTATCGCGATTTCCGCCACCGATTTCGCGCCGAAGGGGCCGGTCTTCTCATGCCGGCCGGGCAGGACGATGGTCGTGATCCGCGGAATGTCCGGGGCGGTGAAAATCTTGTATCTGCCGAAGCGGCCGTTCAGGAGTTCGCCGCCGGAACCGTACCGGTAGTGTTCGGTGAGGGCGTAGGAAAGGCCGTTGACCAGGGCTCCCTCCACCTGACCCTCCGCGAGATGGGGGTTTATCGGTGTGCCGCAGTCGGTGACGGTGAGGTAGTGCAGGACGCGGATCCGGCCGAGTTCGACGTCGATCTCGATTTCGGCGAAGTGGGCGGCGAAAGGAGGCGGGGATATGTCCGCCACATGGGATGCCGAGGCCTGAAGCTGCCGCTGATCGTGGTTGTAGAACGCCCGGGAGCAGATATCGGCGTAGGTTTTCCTGTCTCCCGTGGTTTTCGAGACCACCGCGGCGTCCCTCGCCTCCGCGTCCTCCGGGGGAATATTCAACATTTCCGCGCCGAAACGGAGAATCTCGGTCTTCAGCTTTTCGGCGCACTTTTTCACCGCCGCACCGGACAGATAGGTCGTCGACGAGGCGTAGGCGCCCGTGTCGAAGGGTGTGAAATCCGTGTCCGACGAATAGGGGACGATGTACTCCAGCGGCACATCCAGGACCTCCGCGGCAATCTGGGACAGGACGGTGTCGGAGCCGGTGCCGATGTCGGTGGCGCCCATCAGGAGATTGAATGAGCCGTCGTCGTTCATTTTCATGTACGCCGACGCCATGTCCACCCCGGGGATCGCGGAGCCCTGCATGAAGCAGCCCATTCCGACCCCGCGTCTATACCGGCGGTTCCGGTTGTATTCGGGGGTGTAGAGGGCCCGTTTTTCCTTCCACCCGAAGGCTTCCGCCCCCTTCTCGATGCATTCCGACAGCCCCACCGACTCGAGGACCGTGTCGACTCCCTCGGTGCCCTCGCCGATGGCCTTGAAGATGGGTGAGCCCTCCCCGGACTTGATGCACCATTGACGGTGGTAATCCACCGGGTCCGCGCCGGAAAGATGTATGATCTCGTCCACGGTCTGGGTGTAGGCCGCGTAGCCCTGGGTGGCGCCGTAACCCCGGTAGGCTCCGCCGGGCGGAAGGTTGGTGTACGCGGCGCGGCCCGCGAACGAAAGGCTGTCGATCTTGTTCAGGAGGGGCAGGACCTTGGAGGCTGTGTTGGAAAGAACGGTAAGGCTGTGGGGGCCGTAGGCGCCCGCGTTTTCCAGCGCCTCCATCCGGAGGGCGAGAATCCTGCCGTCTGCGGGATCGTAGCCCGCCTTTATCGTGACTTCCTGGGCATGGCGCGTCCGGGAACAGGAGAAGACCTCCCGCCGGGACAGCACGGCTTTGCAGGGTTTTTTCAGCCGGAATGCCGCGAGGGCGACGTATGGTTCAAGCAGCACCTCCTGCTTGCCTCCGAAGCCGCCGCCGATCCGCGGTTTCACGACCCGGATCCGGCGGATGGGAACCCCGGTGAGCCGGGAAACGATGCGCCGGGCGTGGAAGGGCACCTGGGTCGTCGAAACGATGACCATCCTTCCGGTTTCGTCGAAGCGGGCAAAGGCCGCGTGGGGCTCCATGGCGCAGTGGGAACTCTGATGGGACGCGTAGGTGCGCTCGATGCGGGCGGGGCTTTCCCGGTACGCTTTTTCGAAATCCCCGACTTCCACATCGATGAGGGCCGGCATGTTGCGCAGGGGCTCGTAGGGAACGGGAATCATTGCCCGCGCTTCCGGCTCCGGGTGAAGGACGGGGCTGCCGGGTTTCAGGGCCTCCCGGGGATCGAACACAGGCGTCAGGGGCTCGTAGGTCACCCGGATGCGTCCGCAGGCCTTTTCGGCGGCCTCCCGGGAATCGGCCACCACCGCCGCGGCGATGTCGCCGACGAAACGCATCACCGTGTCGAAAAGGCAGCAGTCGTAGGGTGACGGCTCCGGGTACCCCTGACCGGCGGTGGTGTAGAATATCCGGTCGACGTTTTTGTGACTGAGAACGAGCCGCACCCCGGGTTCCGCTTCCGCCCCGGACGCGTCCAGGGCCGTTATCTTCGCGAACCCGTGGGGCGATCTGAGGAAGGCGAGGTGCAGGCAGTCGCGGGGTGCGGCGTCGTCGGTGTAGACGGCCGACCCCGTCATCAGGGACGGTCCGTCCACCTTGAAGGCGGACTTTCCGACATGCCTACCCATTCTCCGCCTCCTTTCCCGAACCCGCCGCGAGTTCCCGTGCGGCGCGGCGGACCGCGCGGACGATTTTGACGTACCCCGTGCAACGGCACAGGTTGCCGTCCAGGGCGTGGAGGATGTCGTCCTCCGACGGGTCGGGGTTTTCCGCCAGGAGCGCCCACGCTGAAATGAGCATTCCTGAGGTGCAGAAGCCGCACTGAACGGCACCTTCCTCGATGAATGACCGTTGCAGAATCGACGCTTCGTGCAGGTTGCCCAGGGCTTTTACGGTGCGGATTTTCCTGCCCGCGGCGCTTGCGGCGAGGACCTGGCAGGACGGGACGGCCTTGCCGTCCAGCAGCACCATGCAGGCGCCGCAGTCCCCTTCGCCGCAGCCGTTCTTGACTTCCGTGTGCCCGTTCGCCCGGAGGACCGTCAGCAGGGTGCTTCCCGGGTCGGCGGAAACGCTCACGGTTTCGCCGTTGATGTCCAGTTCGATGTTCATGCCATGCCTCCCGGGAGGGCGGCTATCCCGTCGGTGAAGCTCACCCGGAGCCAGTGTTTTTTATAATCACCGGAGAACTCTCCGTCTCCGCTGAACGCCGCTGTCAGGACGTCGGCGGCCTCCCGGATCGTTTCCGGAGTCGGTTTCCGGCCTTCCAGGACCCGGGCAGCCCCGGTCTGCTCTTCCACGGCCTTCACCGAGCCGGAAAGGGCTATCCGGACGTCATGAAGCCGGTCTCCATCGATCCGGGCGGCGAAGGCGAGGGAGAATACAGGGTAATCGAAGGACGTCAGCGTTCCGCGACGGGTGAACCAGACCAGATCGGCGTCGGGAATACGGATTTCCGTTACGAGATGCCGGGTGCGGAAAATCTTCTTTTCCAGATATTCCCGGGCAGCGAAATTCGTTTCCCCGCCGTCCTTGCCGGCGACGACGATTTCCGCGTTCGCGGCGAGAAGGGCCGGCCACAGGTCGGACCACACCGGGCGGTCCGCGATACCGCCGCCCAGGGTTATCCTGTTCCGGATGGGCGTCGCCGCGGTCTGCGCCGCCGCGGCGCGGACCAGGGCCGCTCCCGAGGGAAACCCCGCGGAAAGGCGGATGAAGTCCGAATACACCGTCGCGGCCCCCGCGGCGGTACAGCCGCCTTCCTTTCGGACATGGGAAAGGCCGGCCCGGGAAAGGTCGATCAGGGCACCGATTTTCGCCGACGCCGTCCGGAGAAGCCCGGTGCCGCCGCCGTGGAGCGCGGCGTCCTCCCGGCCCCGCAGGACGGCGGCCGCCTCCCGGGAACTGCGGGGATAATACCAGGTCAGGTCCGGCGGAAACATGCGGTTCCTCCTCAGGGAGCGGCGCCCGAATCGCGGTTGAAGGCGGTTATCAGGGCGTCGATTTCGGGTGTCAGGGCCTGCACCCGGGTCCAGTAGTCCTTCCGGTACCACTGCTCGTTGAGTTCCCCGAGCTGCCGTCCCTGCTGCTCGATCCAGGTGAAGTATTTGAGGTTGTGGATCCGCAGTCTGTCGTAATAGCCGAGCTCGGCCATGTTGTCCAGGCCCTGTCCGTGCAGGGATTTGCGCAGGACCGCCGCGGCCTCCTCCCGGGTGAAGCGCCCCCGTTCGGCGGCGAGTTCCGCGGTCCGGGACCGGTACAGTTCCATGGAGTCCGTCAGGATCGTGAAAACCGCGTCGCTCTCCGTGAGTTCCAGGTACCTGGCGAACTTGACCGCGGCGATGATGTTTCCGATGCCGGAAATGCCGACAAGGTCCAGACGGGAGGCGAAAGCCTCCGGCACGCCCCGCCCGGTGAGGAATGAAACCCCCTCGGGCTCGTTGAACAGGCGCAGGACGTCCATGCAGTCCTCGTCGTCCACGGCGACGACGAAATCGGTGTTCCGGACGTTGTGGATCCACGGCACGTGCTTGTCCCCGATTCCTTCGATCCTGTGCCCGCCGAAACCGTTCCGCAGCAGGGTGGGGCACTGCAGGGCCTCCGCGGCCACTATCCTGCAGTCCGGATGCACCTGCTTGAGCCTGTCCCCTGCGGCGATGGTGCCCGCGGAGCCGGTGGAGGAAACGTAGCCGGCGAGGGAGAGGTTTTTCATTTCCGGAGCGTTCATGACGTCCAGGATGGCCGAAGCGGTGACCTCGTAGTGCCAGAGGTAATTGCCGAACTCCTCGAACTGGTTGAAAATGACGATGTCGTCGCCCCGGGTCTTCCGGAGCTCCCAGCACTTGTCGAAAATCTCCTTCACGTTGCTTTCACAGCCCGGCGTCGCGATGACTTCCCCGGCAACGGTCTCCAGCCACGCGAAGCGTTCCCGGCTCATTTCGGCGGGAAGGATCGCTATGGAATCGCAGCCCAGAAGGGCCGAGTTGTAGGCGCCTCCGCGGCAGTAGTTGCCCGTGGAAGGCCACACCGCCTTCTGGGCGGTGGAGTCGAAATTTCCCGACGCAAGGGAAGGCGCAAGGCATCCGTAGGTCGCGCCGACCTTGTGGGCTCCCGTGGGAAACCATTTTCCCACCAGGGCAAAAACCCGGGCCTTGACGCCGGTAATCTCACGGGGGATTTCGATGTAGTTTACCCCGCCGAAGAGGCCCCCCCGTTCCCGGGGTTCGTTGCGCCAGGTGATGCGGAAAAGGTTGGCCGGGTCGACGTCCCAGAGGCCCACGGACGACAGTTTTGTCCTGATATCACCGCGGATTTTCGACGGGTCTTTCATTTCCGCGAAGGTGGGCAGGATGATGTGTTTTTCCCGGCAGCGTTGAAGATTGCGTTCCCTGACCCTTGGGCGGACGGTAAAATTGATCATGCGGTTCTCCATACAGTACAGTATTTTAATAACGGACCTTGTCCGCTTTGTCGCGCCATTCCCGAAAAACGTCGAGGCATTCCCGGCGGTCGGTTTCGACGGCGGTCACCCGGGAGACTGTTTCGCCGCCCAGGGCGTCGTAAATGAGCTTGTCGTCGAAGCCGATGTCCGCCGCGTCGTACCGGGTGCAACCCTGGTAAATCCGCGGTATCCTTGCCCAGTGAATCGCCGCGAGGCACATGGGACAGGGTTCGCAGGTCGTGTACAGCTCGCAGTCCGAAAGGTCGAAGCGTCCAAGGGCCGCCGCGGCCGCCCGGATGGCGCAGACTTCGGCGTGCGCAGTGGGGTCCGTGTCGACGATCACCCGGTTGTGGGCGCCGGCGACGATTTTTCCCCCCCGGACGATCACCGCGCCGAAGGGTCCCCCGTCCCCGGACGCGACACCCCGCCGGGCCTCCTCCAATGCCTTTTTCATGTACCGGTTCATGATTCGCCGTAAGTATAAACCATGGAGGAAGAATCTTCAAAGAGTTTCACAGCAGATACTCGGTGTTGACCCTGCCCATGGAATAAAAGATGTTTCTTTTTATGCCTCCGTCCCCGCCGGTCAGCGCCGCTATCCTGTCCCGGACGACTTTTCTCCGGGACTTGTCGCCGTAGGCGCAGGAACAGGTGACCCGGTCGAGACCCATCGCCTCGGCGAACCGCACGATCTGCCTTTCTTCCAGCAGGGCGAGGGGCCGCAGGATCACCAGCGGGTATTTCCGGTACTGCATCACCGGAAGCATGGTGGAGATTTCGGCCTTCTGCATCATGTTCATGAAGAGGGTCTCGATGATGTCGTCCAGATGATGTCCCAGGGCGATCTTGTTGTAGCCTTCCCGGAGGGCGAAGTTGATGAGCTCCGTGCGC
>CAZGUL010000111.1:6193-8211 GCA_964529055.1 uncultured Spirochaetaceae bacterium | reverse complement strand
TGGACGTCGCGCCATTTTTGGGGCAGGTCGGGCAAAACGTCGTAATGGTGCCTGCCGATGATGTCCTTTTCCGTTATCCTGTATTCCTCAAGGTACCGGCGGCTGACATAGAGATAATTCATGTTCCGGTCGTGCACCGCGATGGAGCTCCTGCTGTGCTCGATGATGTAGCGCACAAGGTCATGGGAATGGACGAGCGCCCTTTCCGCCCGCTTCCGCTGTGTGACGTCCGAGGAAAAGACGCTTGCGCCGATGACGCCGCCGTCCTCGCTCCGGATCGGATTGTGGGATGTTTCCAGGTAGGTCCGGGTTTCCCTGTCGCCGCCGGAATCTTCCTGGACGGTGAACTGCTCTCCCCGCAGGGCCCGGTCGATGTTTTCTTTCAGCCGGTGCCGCATTACCTCGGCGGGAACGGAATCCAGGGCGTTGTCGCCGATCCGGATGGTGCGGCAATGAACGGCCAGCATTTCCCGCCGGTGAGCGTCGTTGAAGCTCGTGTAGCGGTATTCGTGGTCCACCGAGAAAATGGAGGACGCGGAGCTGTCGATGATGCCGGAAAGAAGCGCGTGCTGCAGCCTTATCCGCTTTTCGCCGAGTTTTTCCCGGGTCTTCGCCTCGAACAGGCGGAAAGCCATCTTTATCGACGCCAGAAGCACCGTGTCCCCGGAATTTTTTACGATGTAGCCGTAGGAGGTGATTCCTTCGGTTTTTTCGACCACGTCCCGTTCGGTGTGGGAGGACAGGAAAATGACCGGAATGTCGTGATTCCGGAGTATCCTCTCCGCCGCCTCGGTTCCGTTCATGCCGGATCCCAGGTTGATGTCCATCAGGATGAGATCGATGCCGGGCTGCGCCGCGGCGGTTTCCACCGCGCTTTCCCCGGAGCCGGCGGTCAGGACGCGGTAGCCGTTTTTTTCCAGGACGAACCGCTCCGCGAGGGCTATGATAGCCTCGTCTTCCACCAGGAGGATCGTCTTTGCACCCGTTTTTTCCATGGCTTTTCTCAATTTAATCTACAATGTTAATTAGTACAAGGGCCGAAAGGCCGCTTTTCGACTTCCGTCCCTTCCTCCGTCCCCCGTTGACCCGCGGTGCAGGGCGTATTAGTCTGGATTGAAATGGAAACGCGTGAGGAAAAGACCGACAGGGACGCCCTGCGGGAGCGGGAAAAAGAACTTGATGCCCTGTACCACATCGCGGAGCTGTGCGCCCGGTCGGACCTCCGTCCCCGGGAGCTTCTCCGGGAGGCGGCCGCCGCCTTGACGGAGGCTTTTCAGATGCCGGAGAACGTGCGGGTTCTCATCGCGTACGGCGGCATGCCCGATTCCTCCGTCCCTCCGGGCGGCGCTCCCGGCACCGGGGAGTGCCTTCGGGCTGCGATTCCCGGCCCGAAGGGCGCGCCGGAAGCGCGGGCCGGTGAAATTTCGGCGTATTACGAAGGGCGGCGCCCCGAGCCGGCGGAATTCCTGGAGCGGGAGAGGCTTCTCCTGGAATCCACGGGGAAACTGCTGGGGGAAACGCTCCGGCGGCTCCGGGCGGAACGCCGCATCCGGCGGCAGAATACCGCCCTCCGGGAGGTTGTCATCCAGGTGGAGGGTGAGCGGAAGAGGCTCCTCCGGAAAACCCGGCTTTTCATCGAAGGCAAGGCCCTCCCCCTGGTGCGCAGGATGGCCACCGGGGACGAGGAAACGGGCAGAATCGCCGCGCGGCACCTCGAGGAGGTCCTGGAGAGCCTTCCCGGCAGCGTCGACCTGGACACCCGTCTCGCGGGATTCCGGCTCAGCGCCCGGGAACTGGAACTCTGCGGCCTGATACGGGGCGGCATGTCCAGCAAGGAAATCGCCTCTTTTCTCGGTTTGTCCGAGCTGACTGTGGAAAGGCACCGCCACAACATCCGGCGAAAGCTCGGCGTGGACAAGGACCAGAACCTGGCGGTTTTTCTGATGAACCAATGACCGCCTGAGCTTGTATATTTCATACAAGTTAAATACATGACAACTGCATGTTGGCTTCCTCGG
>CAZGUL010000111.1:0-6183 GCA_964529055.1 uncultured Spirochaetaceae bacterium | reverse complement strand
TCCTCGGGATTCATCGGTAATATTACCGCGACGGTCGGCTTCTCGTGTCCGGCCGGTATTTCACGGCAGTCGAGGTGTATGATGCGGCGAAAACAGATTTTTATGACCGAATACGACCACAAACGTCTGGCCGGCATGGTTCGCGCGCATAAGCAGGCCGGCAAACGGGCGGGGCATCTGACGGCGCTGGAGCGGGAACTCGAGCGGGCCGCGGTGGTTCCCATCCACCTGATTCCCGATTACGTGGTGACGATGAATTCGACGGTCCGGTATACCGACCTGGCGAGCGGCAGGGAAGAGGAGTGTACGCTTGTTTTCCCCGGCCTGACCGACCCGGAAAGCAAAAAAATCTCCATTTTAGCCCCCATCGGGGCCGCCCTGATCGGCGAAACCGAAGGCAGCGTCGTCGAATACGAGGCCCCCGGGGGTACGATGCGCATCCGGGTAGACAATGTGGTCTACCAGCCCGAGGCCGAAGGGGCCCTGAGCCTTTAATTTCCGCCCGGCCGGCGCCGCAGGATCTCCAGGCGGCTGCCGGCGGCGAGTCCCCGGCCGTTTTCCCTCTCCTCCGTCCCCGAAAAGCGGACCACGTCCCCTCTGCGCAGCGTGAAAAATGTCCCCAGTTCCGGCGGCAGGTCGTTCCGCTTTGCCGACAGAGTGAAGCGGCCGCCGGGCCCGCAGACGAAGAAGCGCACCCGGCCGCTCTTCGACAGCATCCTGTCGGAAACGACCCGGTACGCGTCCGACGCTTCGCGGAAGGCGGCGGCCGGGGAGGCTCCCGGCGGCGATGCGGCGATGTAGGCGGATTTCAGGTTTTCCCGGGGAGATACGCGGCTCATCCGGGCGATGTCCCGCACGAGCGGGGGGGGAGTCCAGTCCCATTCGGCATGGCAGACCCCGTCGGGGAGGGCGGGGCAGGGGCCGCCGAAGAAGCAGGGGCTGCGGATCAGCCATCCCGCGGAAACCAGCCGGTCCCGGAGGCGGAGAAGGTCCGCGGCTGTGGACTGCAGGGCGGGTTCGGCGATCAGGACCGTTCCTTCCGGGGAAAGGACGGCCGCGGCCCGTTCCACCAGGCGGAAGCGGCGCTCCACACGGTCGGGATCGCCGGCCCACAGCTCGTTGAGAAGGTGGCCTGAAGTCACGATGTCGAAAGGTCCCGGCGGCAGGGGTTCGTTTCCGGCGGCGTCCCACTCCCGGACCAGGAGGCTCCTGCCGGACAGTTCCGCGATCCTGCGGGCCAGGGCGAGGCTTTCCCGGCTCCGGTCCAGGGCGGTGACCCGGCGGACGCCGTGGTCCAGAAGGGCAAGGCTGAACGGTCCCGGCCCTGAGCCCAGGTCAAGCGCCGACGAAAAGGATCCGGGGAGCATTCCGAGAAGTATCCGGCACTGGGCATACGAAACGGGCCAGTAATACAGAAGATAGGCCCCCAGCAGGGAGGGTTCGGAGAAGTACCGCTCCCCGGCGAGGCCCCGGTCCCGGGTGAGGCCCCGCGAAAGCTCCCGGACGCGGCCCGCGACGGAACGCATTTCCCCGGGATCCAGGCCCGCAGGGCCGCGGCCGGGGGAGGCCCCTCCCTCCAGGTGCTCCCGCCAGACCCGGGTCAGGTCCGGAATTCTGCCGTAAAGACCGCCTTTTGATCCCTTCATCCCGGAGGACTATAGCGGAAAACGGGCCCTTTAGCCAGATATTTATCGAATAAGCCTTGAAGTGGCGTGTCCGGAGTGTTATCCTTATTATGACACATACTATTCGGAGGTAATTGATGAAACGGTACAGTATCTATGCGCTGGGACTCGTCCTGGTCGCGCTGTTCGCTGTTTCCTGTGCGTCCACGCCGCCGGCGCCTGAACCGGCCCCCGAGCCGGATAAGACGGCAGCCCCGGTTGTTCCGGCGGTACCTGCCCCCGACGGAGAGCTGAAAAAAGCGGAGTCGCTGAAGGAAACCATCGACAAGTACGGGCTGTCTTTCGCGAAGCCCGCCGAGTATCAGAAGGCCAACGAGGAACTTGAAGCCGGCCGGAAACTCATCGGCACGAACAACGCGGAAGCCAAGAAGCTTCTGGACAGCGCGGCCGCCCGATACCAGGTCGTCATGGATTCAGGCATTTCCGAAGGGGCCAAGGCGCGAATGACGGAAATGGACACCGCGAAAAAGCAGGCGGTGGGCATGAAGGCCGACAAGGCCGCCGCGGATGAGTTCGCCCTGGCGGTGAAGAAACAGGCCGAAACGGACCAGCTGTACGCCGCCAAGAAGTACCACGAAGCGTGGGCGGCATCCGAAGAAGCCATCGCGGCGTTCAACAACAGCTACGAAATCGCCCGGGACAAACGCGCCGCGGCGGAAACTGCAATGAAGAACGCGGAAACCGAGAAAACCGCGACCAGCGCGAAGCTCGAGGAAGTCAGCAAGGAAATCGGAGGAGGCGCCAGATGAAAAAGTTCGTAATACTTCTCGTTTTGGTCGCCCTCGTCACGTCGACTTCCGGGGTTTTTGCCCAGAATCTTCTGGACAACGCGGATTACAGGAAGGGCATGGAGTACCAGAACCTGTCGAAGCAGGCCTTCGACGCGGGGGACTATGACAAGTCCATGGAATATTCGGCCCTCGCCAAGGAGCATTTCCAGAAAGCCCGGGAGTACGCCGAAAAAATGCGCCAGCGCTATGCGGCGTACAACCTGAAAAACCGGGCCGCCGACAGAATCAAATATGCCGATTACATCAACGCGGAAAAGCATTATCCCCTTGAGTACACCGGCGCGAAGGCGGCCTTCACCGCCGCCGAGACCGCTTTCACCCGGGAGGAGTATCCGGCCAGCATCGAAGGGTACAACCAGACCATCAATCTGCTGAAGGACATCAAGCCCGCCACGCCGATCCCGGCGGAAGAGCTTGCCAAGGCCGATTCCCTGCGGGCCACAATCGACAAATACGACCTGGGTCCCGCGCGGCCGGCGGAAATGGCTAAGGCGGACGCCGCCTACGCGGCGGGAAAGGCCCTCCTGGACAAGGACAACGTGAAGGCCAGGGAGCTTCTCGCCGAGGCGGTCAGGAATTATCAGCTCGTGATCGACGGCGCCGCGGGAGATCTGGCGATGAAGCAGCAGGCCGAAATGGAAGCCGCGCGGAAGCGGGCCGACGGTGTCAACGCGATGATCCTGGCGCCGGAAGCGTACGCGGACGGGCAGAAGAACCAGAATTTCGCGGAAATGCAGTTCCGCTCCAAGGCCTACGAGGATGCGTGGATGAGCTCCGAAGCGGCCATCAAGGCGTACAACAACGCGTACGATATCGCGAAGGGCGGAAAGGTCCTGCCGGAATACTACACGGTGCGGCTGATCCCCGACCGCAGGGACTGCTTCTGGCGCATCGCCGAGTACGATTTCGTCTACGGCGATCCGTGGAAGTGGCGGATCCTCTACGAGGCGAACAAGCACCTCATTCCCGACCCGAACAACCCGGACCTCATCGAACCGGGACTCAAGTTCAAGATCCCCAGCCTGGCGGGGGAGAAACGCAGCGGGGAATGGCAGCCGAAGTAGCGGGAAGGTCCGCGGACTGAAAGGCTGAAATGCGGCCGGCGGCGATAATCGCCGCCGGTTTTTTTTATAATTGGTTTCCGATGGAAAGGTAGACGATTGCCTCGAGGCTGTCGTTCATCCCCGCGTCGAGATGGAAGGCCCCGATGGGGGTGTCGATGCCGATCCCCAGGCTGCCGCCGTAGCGCAGGTCCGCCGGTTCATCGAAAAAGCCCGTCAGCGGCCGCCCCCACGTGTTGCCTGCCGCCGCCCGGGCGCTCAGATAGAGCCTGTCCCGGGGCAGACCCCGAAGCCCGGGCACCTGGAACCGGTAATGGAGGCCGAAAACTGCGCTCTGCCGGCCGGACAGGGCCCCCGGCTGAAAGCCGGGCAACTGGCTGCGTCCGCCCAGGTACCAGCTGTTCCAGTCGAACGATTCCGTGTCGAAAAAGGTCCCCCCGTACAGGATGAATTCGAGGGTGTGCAGGCGGCCGGGGGAGGCGAACACGTGAAAGTCCGCCACGAACCGCGAGAAATCGAATTCCCCGCCGACGCTCTCCAGGGCCCGTAGGTATTCGACCCTGCCGAAGGTGCCGGACCGGGGAAACGGAAAACGGTCCAGGGTGTCCCTCCGTCCCCCGAAGAGAAGGTACGCGAGTCTGCCCTCGAAGGAGTCGAAGCCCGACCCGAAAAGCGGCGTCGACCGCACCCCCTCGAGCCGCCAGCCCCCGTACACCTGGCCGAAGCGGCTGAGAAAGGTGCCGAGCCGCAGCTGCCCCCAGACACGGAGGGTTTTCAGGTCCTTGTCCGGGACCTCTTCGGTGTACATGAGCCGCTCGTAGTTGCTGAGGTAGAAGGAAGGGGAAACGAAAAGCGGGCCCCACAGGGGCTGGATGAACTCGCTGGATATTTCGGAACCGGAGATGTGGGAGAAATCGGTGGACCAGAACGATCCCGGGCCGGTGAGGTCCCGGAGCGACAGGTTCAGTTTCATCGTGAAACGGTCGCTGAGCGGGTCCTCCAGGGCAGAGGAGACCCGGGCGAACGAATCGTAGGAAAAACCGAACCTGACCAGGTTGTTCGCGTCCTTCCGGGGGGTGAGGCGGATCACGAGCCTTTTCGTGGATTTTGAACCGCCGGGTGAAAGCTCGTACCGCAGGGCCTCGTAGCGGCCGGTCTGGTAAATCGCCGTCACCCGGTCGTGGACCGCCAGGAGTTTCATCGGCCGGCCGAGAAGGAATGCGAGCCCGTTCCGGATCACAAGCTCGTCGTCCTGCTTTGCCCCCCGGATGTCCACCGCGTCTATGACGATGTCCGCCGTGTCCTCCCCGGCGTCCGGCATCGCGGAGGCGGGGCGGCCGGCCCCGGCCATATCCCGAAGGCGCAGGAGCTCCGGCAGGACGGCCCGCGCCGCATCCTCGCCCCGCCGGATGATGGCCGCCGCCTCGGCGAAGGCCGCCGACGAGTAGTCCCGGATGTCCGGCTCGACGACGATGTCCGCAAGGACCCGCTGGGTCTGCTGGTTCTGGTCGATCATGATCGTCAGCACCTGGTCCAGGACCTCGTCGGGGCGGGTGATCCTCTCCGGAACCGCGGATATCCTGTTCAGATCCACGGCGATGACGATGTCCGCCCCCATGTCCTTCACCACGTCCACCGGCAGGTTTTTTGAAACGCCTCCGTCCACGAGCAGCCTGCCGCCCAGTTCCAGGGGCGTGAAGATCCCCGGCACCGCCATGGACGCCCGCATCGCCGCCGCGAGGGACCCCTCCCCGAGAACCACCGTCTCCCCCGTGCGCAGGTCCGACGCGACGGCCCTGTACGGGATCGTCAGCCGGTCGAAATCGATGGTCTCCGCGTACCGGAGGGTCAGGAGATACAGAAGGTGAAGGGCCTTTTGCCCGCTGGTGAGGCCGGGGGACACGACGAGACCCTCGCGGTTGAAGCCGAACTGGAAGAAGTAGGAGACCGCCGCCGCCTTTTCCTGGAAGGAGAGGGTGTGCCGGGGCTGGGTGTCGGTGAAGATGTCGTCCCAGTCGGTTTCCCGGGCGATTCTGTCGAGCTCCGCCGCCGGGTACCCGGCGGCCCGGAGGCCTCCGACAATGCTGCCCATGCTGGTTCCCGCGATAAAGTCAACGGGCATGCCGATTTCCTCCAGCACCTTGAGGACGCCGATGTGGGCGAATCCCCGGGCGCCGCCGCCGGACAGGGCGAGGCCGACGCGCTTGTAGGGGACGGAGGCCGGGGGGCCTTCGTCGGCGCGGAGAGCCGCGGGCAGGGCCAAAAACAAGGCCGCCGCGAAAAGGGTTGCCGCCAAACGGGCCGGAACAATAGTTTTGCGTTGTTCACGGAAAAAGACCGGAATAACGGTTTTATCGTGATCCCGGGAGCGGCGTGGAACAATGGTTTTGCGTTGTTCCCAATCCGCAGGATGGTTGATTTCTTTAAAAGCTTTCACAACCCTCATGATGCACCATCTGCCAGTTTACCCCGGAAACGGTTTTCCGCATACGGCTATTCAAATTATTTTCGACCTGGCGGTTTTCGCCATGTCCGGTTGCATCGCGGGTGCGCCACACCCCGTCCTTGAAAAAAATCCCCGTTCCGTGCAGGATATCTTACCGCTCGCGAAGTTTTTCTTCTTCTTCCTGTTCGGTCTTACATTCG
>CAZGUL010000110.1:0-8252 GCA_964529055.1 uncultured Spirochaetaceae bacterium | reverse complement strand
CATCGCGGTCTTCGTCCTCTGGGCCCTCTACATGGTTATGACGCTGCTGTTGAACGGCTTTCTGAAGCCCGACCTGCTCGGCTGGCTGTACAAGGCCTCGTGGCACACGGTGATTCTCGCGTCATTGTGGATCACCGGCGGCAAGTACATGAGGTAGTCCTCCCGCGGCGGTTCTTGACGGACGGGAAAAATCGGAATAGCATATCCTCCATAGAAAAAATCCTATACTATAGGTGTTTTTTTCTCTAAAATTCAAAAACCGTATGGATGGTGCGATTCCGCAACAATCTTAACCGTGCAAGGAGCAGAGCATTCCATGCAAGTAAAAACATTCAAAGGGGGCGCGCACCCGCCGGACCGAAAGGAAGCGGCGAAAGACGCGCCCATCGAGTATTTTCCGTCCCCGAAACAGGTGGTGATCCATCTGAACCAGCACACCGGAGCGCCGAACCAGCCGCTGGTGAAGGTCGGCGACACGGTGGTCCGCGGGCAGAAGATCGCCTCCAGCGAGGGAAAGCTGATGATTCCCCATCACGCCTCGATCTGCGGCGTAGTGAAAAAGATCGAGCCCCGTTCGCAGTCCAACCTGCAGGACGGTACGGCGGTGGTCATCGAGGCCGACGGCAGGACCGAAACCGCTTTCCTGCCGCCGCTGGACCCGTTCTCCTGCACCCGTGAGGAGGCGATCGAACGCATCAGGGAGGCGGGGATCGTCGGCATGGGCGGGGCGGGTTTCCCCACGTGGATGAAACTGTCGCCGCCCCCGTCCAAACCCATCGACATCGTCATCGCCAACGGTGCGGAATGCGAGCCCTTCCTCACCATCGATTACCGGTCCATGCTCGAGAATCCGGCGGCCCTGGTGTACGGCCTGGCGGTCTGCCTGCAGGTGCTGGGCGTGAAAAAGGGCGTTCTCGCCGTGGAGGAGAACAAGGCCGACGTGGTGCCGGTCCTCGAAAAGGCCATCGCAGAATTCCAGGCAGGCCCGGGGGCGGGAAAAGGTTTCGACATCGCGGTCCAGCTTCTGAAAACCAAGTATCCCCAGGGCGGGGAAAAAATGCTTATCACGGCGATAACCGGACGGGAAGTCCCCTCCGGCGGTCTTCCGATGGATGTGGGCGCCGTGGTCCAGAACGTGGGCTCCCTGCAGGCCATGGCCGAGGCGTTTCTCGAGGGCAAGCCCCTGATCGACCGGGGATTCACCGTCACCGGCGGGGCCTGCAAAAACCCGAAAAACGTCAAAGTCCCGATCGGCACCGTCGTTTCCGAGCTGGTTCCGTCGGTTTTCGACGTTTCCGATGACCTTGCCCGGATCGTGTTCGGCGGACCGATGATGGGCGTCAGCGTCCCGACGCTGGAAACCCCGGTCCAGAAAAACACCTCCGGCGTGCTGCTGATGACCTCCGCGGAAGCCCGCTACTTCGAGGATGGCAGCTGCGTCAGGTGCGGGCGCTGCATGCGGGCCTGCAGCTGCAGGCTTTCCCCCGCCCTGATGAACGAGGCCCTCCTCGCCGGGGACTTCGCGAAGGCCGACGCGCTGGGGCTCCTGGACTGCATCGAGTGCGGCACCTGCTCGTATGTGTGCCCCGCCCGGGTCCAGCTGGTGCAGAGGTTCCGGGTCGGCAAGATAAGCCTCCGGGCAATCAAGGCCGCCCAGGCGAAAAAGGAGGGGAAATAACATGCAACGCGGTTACCTGCTCTCTTCGAGCCCCCACGTTTTCGAGAACACGAACGTCCCGCGGCTCATGCTCAACGTGGTCATCGCCCTCCTGCCGGCAGCCGGCTACGGCGTTTACCTGTACGGGACCCCGGCGCTGGCCGTCATTCTGACCTCCGTCCTTTCCTGCGTGATCTTCGAAGCCCTCTTCCGGAAGCTGACCGGGGCCCGACAGAACTACCGGGACCTCTCCGCAGTGGTGACGGGCCTGCTTCTGGCCCTCGTCCTGCCGCCGTCCACCCCGCTGTGGATGACGGTCCTCGGCGCGCTGGCGTCCATCGTGGTGGCCAAGGAATTTTTCGGCGGCCTGGGGTACAACCCCTTCAACCCCGCCCTCATCGGCCGGGCGATCCTGCTGATGAGCTTTCCCGCCGCGATCACCACCTGGCACGCACCTTTCGGGGGCCTCACCGACGCGGCCACCACGGCGACGCCGCTCAACATCATCAAACTCGGCGGAACGATGTCCGACGTCGCGGCGAGCCTCGGCCTTTCCGCCCCGGCGGATGTCTACATGACGCTTTTCCTCGGAAACCGCTCGGGATGCATCGGCGAGAGCTCCATCCTGCTGATCCTCGTCGGCGCGGTTTACCTCCTGGCAACCCGAACCATCGTGTTTCCCACCCCCGTGATAATGCTGGCCACCACGGCCGGGCTTTCCGCCCTGCTGGGCATGGACCCGCTCTTCGGCCTGCTTTCCGGCGGCGTCGTGTTCGGGGCCTTCTTCATGGCCACGGACTACGTCACCACGCCGCTGACGCCGGCCGGCAAGGTGATCTTCGGGATCGGCTCCGGCGTCATCCTGGTGCTGATCCGCAAATTCGGCGGCTTCCCGGAAGGGGTCACGTACGGCATCCTGGTCATGAACGCCTTCGTGCCCTTTCTCAACAACCTGACCGTAAAGAAGTACGGCTACGTGAAGGGGGGCAGGAAATGATCAAAAGCATGGTCAGACTCGGCGTCGTGCTCGCCCTCTTCGCCGGCCTCGCGTGCGCCAGCCTCGCGGTGGTCTACAGCGTCACGGGGCCCGTCATCGCCCGGCAGCAGGAGAAGGACCTTGTGGCCGCGCTGAAGGACATATTTCCGGACAGCGACGGATTCACCGACATAACGAAGGACCTGGCGAGCCCGGACCCGAAAATCGCGATCCAGAGCGGTTACGCGATGAAAAAGGGAGACAAGGTCATCGGGGCCGCCGTGAAGGCCTCGGGACCGAGCTACTCGGGCGGCGCCGTCGTCCTTTGCGGCATCGGGACGGACAGGAAGGTCACCCGGGCGGTCATCCTGGAACTCAACGACACCCCCGGACTGGGAGCGAACGCGGCCAACCCGAACTATTTCGTCGACAAACCCAATAAAATCACCTTCACGGGCCAGTTCACGGGCAAAAGCGTGGACGACGCCTTCGAGGCCAAAAAGGACGTGCAGGCCATAACCGCCTCGACAATCACGTCCCGCTCCATCGCCGCCATCGTCAGGGCGTCCGGCGCGGCGGCGGCGGACTATCTCGTCAAAACAGGAGGTGCGCAGTGAACCGGCGCCTTTCGGTATTCCTCCAGGTCGTGGTCATCGAGAACCCCCTGGCGATCATCATGATAGGACTCTGCTCCGCCCTGGCCGTCACGACATCGGTGGCCAACGGCATCGGCATGAGCCTGGCGATGACCTTCGTCATCGTTGCCTCGGAGCTCATCATTTCGCTGTTCAGGAAACTGATCCCCGAATCGATACGCATACCGATTTTCATCATCGTCATCGCCGCCTTCACGACGATGGTCGACCTGGTCATGAAGGCCTACTTTCCCGACCTTTCCAAGGCGATGGGCGTCTTCATCCCCCTCATCGTCGTCAACTGCATCATCATGGGCCGCGTGGAGGCCTTCGCGTCGAAGGAGAAACCCTTCGACGCCGTTCTCGACGCCCTCGGGATGGGTTTCGGCTACGCGTGGGTGCTGGTCGGCATGGCCGTCATCCGCGAGCTTCTCGGCAACGGCACGGTCCTGGGCCTGCAGATCATGCCGGAAGCCTACCAGCCCATCCTGTTCTTCGTGCTGCCGCCCGGCGGGTTCCTCGTGTTCGCCCTGTTCACGTCGTTCAACCTGTTCCTGAAAAAGAAGTGGCTCGAAAGCCCCCTCGGATGTCCCGACCCGGAAGGAGGTAAATAGCCATGCCGGACACAATGAAGATTTTCATAGCCGCCCTTCTCATCAACAACATCATCCTGATGCGCTTCATCGGTCTGTGCCCGTACATCGGCATGACCACCGACGTGAAGCAGTCCATCGGAATGGGTTTCGCGGTGACCTTCGTCATGGTCATGGCCAGCACCGTCACGTGGAGCCTGTACCACTTCGTGCTGGCCCCCCTGGGCCTCGAGTTTCTGCAGATCCTGATCTTCATCCTGATCATCGCGTCGCTGGTCCAGCTCGTCGAGTTCTACCTGAAAAAGGCCGCGCCGGCCCTCTACATGTCCATGGGAATTTACCTTCCCCTCATCACGACGAACTGCGCGATCCTGGCAGTCACCTTCGACAACATTTCCGGCGGACACTCGTTCATCGAGTCCATCGTATACTCCGTAGGCGTGGCCCTGGGTTTTCTCCTCGCAATGCTTCTCCTCGCGGGTCTCCGCCAGAGGGTCAGGACCTCGGCGATTCCGGCCTTCCTCCGGGGGAACCCGATACTCTTCGTGCTGTCGAGCCTCATCGCGGTGTCCTTCATGGGCTTCGCCGGGCTCATAAAGTGAGGTAAGCCATGACCATCATCCTGATAACACTCGCCGTTTCGGTCCTGCTCGCCTTCGCGATCGGACTGGGTCTCGGGTTTTTCCGCGAAAAATTCCGGGTGGACCGGGACCCCATAATCGACCGGATCCGGGAGGCGCTTCCCGGCGCGAACTGCGGCGCCTGCGGGTACCCCGGCTGCGACGCCTATGCCGAAGCCGTCGGCCTGGAAAAGACGACCCCGGACAAGTGCTCCGTGGGCGGCAGCGCCACCGCGAAAAGCCTGGCCGACATTCTCGGCATCGTCATCGCCGCGGAGGACAAGGTCGCCGTGCTGATGTGCCAGGGTACCCGGGAACGGGCCCCGGAAAAAGGCCGCTACGTGGGAATAAAAACCTGCGCCGCCGCGAAGCTCTCCGCCGGTGGGACGAAGCTCTGCGCCTGGGGCTGTTACGGCTTCGGCGACTGCGAAAGATCCTGCCCCTTCGACGCGATCCATGTCGGTCCCGACGGGATACCCCACGTGGATTACGAGAAATGCACGGGCTGCGGCAAATGCGTGGCCGCCTGCCCCCAGAGGATCCTGAGCCTGATCCCCCGGAACCGGGTCGGCGCCGTACCGCTCTGCTCGAACCGCAACGTCATCAAGGCCATGGTCCGCAAGACCTGCTCCGTGGGCTGCTTCAAATGCGAGCTCTGCGTCCGCAGCTGCCCGGAAAAGGCCATCCACATGGAAAACGGGATTCCCGTGGTGGATTACGCCCTCTGCACCTCCTGCAACGTCTGCGTCGAGAAATGCCCCACCAAGGTGTTCAAGCTGTACGAGAGGAGCGTTTTCGTTCAGGAGGCCCCGGCGAAGGAAACGGTGGAGACGAAATAAGCCGCCGCCTGAAAAATTCGAGGGATAAAAAAACCCGGCCGGTAAAGGCCGGGTTTTTTTTGTGCCGCCGAGGCGTGCCCGGGGCGGGCGCCGCAGCTTGCGGACCGCGCGGGTTTTTGCCGCGGCCGGACCGCCTTTACTTCAGCGCGTCCGCGGTCCTGGCGATCAGCTCCGGCGACGGAGCCTTCCTGTCCAGTTTCGAGACCTCGATGATCAGGCGGTAAAGGTCCACGTTCTTTTCCTTCGCCGCCGCCTCGAAGCGGGAAGCGAAACTCGAATGGCAGCCAGCGTACCCGTAGACGATGTCCACCGGCTTGATGGGGCATGAATAGCCTTGCTTCTCCATGGCCGGAGCGAGTTTATCGTCGATGAAGTGCAGGAGGCCGATAAGGTCCACGTCCTCCAGCTTTCCCAGCTTCCGGAAGGCGGCGACGGCCCCTTCGGTGGAAAGGTTCCCCGCGCTCCGGGCCATGCCCATCAGACCCGTGTCCAGAACGGAAGCCCCGGCATCCGCCGCCGCGATGGCGTTGGCCACCGAGAGCCCCAGGTTGTTATGGCCGTGAAAGGCCACCGGGATATCCACGGCCTTCACAAGCGCCGCCACGTACTCCCGGACCTCTTCGGGCATCATCGTGCCGGCGGAATCCATGATGGTGATTTCGTCCAGCCCGGCCTTCGCCAGCACCGCGGATTCGGCGGCGAGGTCTTTCGGCGAGAGAATGTACCCTTTCATCAGCGAATAGCGGCACTTCATGCCCGAAGCCTTCACGCGCCCCACGGCGCCGGCGGCGAGGGCCCCGTCCCCGGCGTTGGCGCCGACACGCAGAAAATGCAGGCCCCTGTCCGCGGCGAGCCTGACGTTTGCGTCCGTGGCGTTTTTCCAGCCCACGAACATGCCGATTTCCGCCCGCCCCAGGTAAGGAGCCGCGGCATCGCAATATTCGGCGTCGGTCAGCGGAGCCACGGATTTGTCTGCTTCATAGGCGCCGATGCCGAGGCAGTTGCCCATCTCGATGAGCCTGATGCCGCTTTCGATGAGGCCTTCGATCATCATTTTCGTCAATTCCGCCGAAAAGCCTTTTCCCACCACGTTTCCGCCGTCCCTCAGCGTGCAATCGAAAAGTTCCATGCTATTCTCCTCCTGGATGTAATCTAAACGACCTTGTATGTCGGGACCCCGCCGGACAGCACCTCGTGAATGCCCTGGGCCGCGCCCAGGGACATGCGCACCATGGCCTCGGCGGTGCACGCGGCGTTGTGGGGGGTCAGGATCACGTTCGGCATCCCGAAGAGCGGACTGCCCGGGTCCGCCGGTTCGGCTTCGGTCACGTCCAGACCGGCGCCGGCGATCTCCCCGGCCCGCAGCGCCGCGATCAGGGCCTTCTCGTCCACGATCTTTCCCCGGGACGTGTTGACCAGGTACGCCGTCGTCTTCATCAGGCGGAATTCCCGCTCCCCCACGGCTTTTTCCGTTCCCGCGGTGGCGGGAATGTGGATGCTGACGAAATCCGATTCCCGGAAAAGCTTTTCCCAGTCGTCCGTCCGTTCGGCGTCCTCGAAGGCCGCGTCCGGCGGAAGAAACGGATCGTAGGCCAGGACCCGCATGGAAAAGCCCCGCCCCGCCATCCGGGCGGTCAGCCTTCCGATCCGGCCGAACCCCAGCAGGCCGAGGGTCTTGCCTGCCGCCTCGCCGGTGAGGACCGCGTCCTTCACCGCGAAATTGCCTGCCCGATACTCGGCGGTCATCCGGTTCAGTTTCTTCGCGCAGGCCAGGATCAGCGTCATGGCCTGCTCCGCCACGGACAGGGTGTTCGCCGTCGGAACATTGACGACGACGCGGCCGTATTTTTTCGCGGCCTCCAGATCGATGTTGTCCACTCCGACCCCGTGCTTCGACACGACCTTCAACCGGGGACAGGCCCGGAAAACCTCGTCGTCCACAGGCGCCACCCGGACCACGACGCCGTCGCAGTCCCGCAGATCCTCGATCAGGGTCTTCCTGTCGATTCCCCGCCCTTCCTTGAGTTGGTAGCCGAGGCCCCTGAGGTAATCCTTTCCTTCCGGGGCGACATTTTCGGGAAACAATATCGTGTACGGCATTGGTTGCACTCCTTGAAGACCGGCCGCGGTCTAATCGTCGCTTCCGGCGTCCCCGCCGCTTTCCTCCACGCCGGGGACGGCCATTTTTTTCTGGATCCTGCCCATCACGAGCGGAGCGAAAAGGGACAGCACGATAAGAGCGATGAGTATCAGCGACAGGGGGCGGGACAGATAATACTGCAGGATCGGCGTGTCCTTCGCCATCAGGTTTGCCCTTTTGAAGCCGAGCTCGGCCATGGGACCCAGAATGATCGCCAGCACCACCGGGGCCGTGGGGAAACCGTACTTTCGCATCAGGTAGCCGATGATGCCGAAAACGATCATCACGTAGGCGTCGAAGAGGCTCTGGTTGATCGCGTAGGCCCCCACGACGGAGAGGATGACGATGATCGGAGCGAGGATGCCGTAGGCCACGGTCGCAACCTTCGCGACCTGCTTCGCGACGAGAAGGCCGACGCCTCCCATCAGGAGGTTCGCCAGCAGGAACCCCAGGATGACCGCGTAGATGATGTCCGCTTTTTCCGTGAAAAGGGCGTGCCCGGGGGTCAGCCCCTGGATCATGAGACCTCCCAGCAGGACCGCGGAGGCCGCGCTGCCGGGAATGCCCAGCGTGAACAGCGGAATGAAGGCTCCGCCGGTGACCGCGTTGTTCGCCGTTTCCGACGCCCAGATGGCCTCCTTCGCCCCCTTGCCGAACATGTCGCGGTTCTTCGAAAACCGCTTCGCCTCGTTGTAGCCGAGCCAGCCGCCGATGTCCCCTCCGGCGCCCGGAAGGATGCCCACGATGAGGCCGATTATCGCGGACCGGATGATGTTCGGAATCATTCTGAGG
>CAZGUL010000109.1:0-8310 GCA_964529055.1 uncultured Spirochaetaceae bacterium | reverse complement strand
CTACATGGCCCTGGTGCCCATCATCCAGCCCCCCATCATGAGATTCTTCACGTCGAAAAAAGAACGGATGATCAAGATGGAGCAGCTCCGGCACGTCTCCAAGACCGAAAAGATCATTTTTCCCCTAGCGGTTCTTGCCATCTGCATTCTGCTTCTGCCCAGCGCGACGCCCCTGATCGGAGCCCTGATGTTCGGCAACCTTATCAAGGAAAGCGGCGTCACCGAGAGAATCTCGAAGGCCGCCCAGAACGAGCTCATCAACCTGGTCACCATCATGCTCGGCCTTTCGGTGGGTTCCAAGCTCAGCGCGGACAAGTTCCTGAAGGTCGAGACCCTGGGCATCCTGGGGCTGGGCCTCGCGGCGTTCTCCCTCGGAACCGCCGGCGGCGTCTGGCTCGCCAAACTGATGAACCTTCTTTCGAAGAAGCCGATCAATCCCCTCATCGGAGCCGCGGGCGTTTCCGCCGTACCGATGGCGGCCCGGGTGGTCAACAAGGTCGGGCAGGAGTCCAATCCCCACAATTATCTGCTCATGCACGCCATGGGCCCGAACGTGGCCGGCGTCATCGGCTCCGCCGTGGCGGCGGGCGTGCTTCTGTCCCTGGTTCCCAAGCTGATGGGCGCGTAGTCGCGATTCACCGCACTCACAGGCCGGCCCCGGGGGGCCGGCTTTTTTTCATCTTGACCCTCGGCCGAAAAATTCATATTATCTGCTTGGCTCTTCTTTCCGAAGGGACCGAAATGTGAAAAATCATCATGCCTTATTCCGCAAAACATCTATGAGGAGTGTGTGAATGAAACTGGAGCTCAGAAAAGGCGTCGACATCATCTCGGACCTGGGAGGCATCAAAACCCTCGCCGACGCGAAGAAACTCTTTGAAAAAAAGATGGACAAGGACAACCTCGCGAAGATCGACAAGATCAAGAATGAAGAGGTCCTCATCAAAATCGCGAACACGGCGGCCTACATGGGACCTGACAGCATCTGGATCAATTCAGCGAGCCCCGCGGACATCCAGTACGCCCGCGACATGGCGATCAAAAACGGGGAGGAGTTCAAGCTTAAACTTCCCGGTCATACCTGCCACTACGATCTTCCCGAGGATCAGGGCCGCATGGTTGACAAGACTTTCTACATCGTCAATGAAGGCGAAGACGTGTCCGTCCTCGCGAAGAAAATGATACGCAACGAAGCTTACGATTACGTCAAAGAGCAGTACAAGAACATCATGAAGGGCAAGCAGATGACCGTTTCCTTCTGGAACCGCGGTCCCGTCGGCGCGAAAGCCGCCATCCCCGCCGTCATGATCACCGACTCGTTCTACGTCGTGCATTCCGGCAACATCCTGTACCCCACCGTCTACGCTTCTTTCGACGCGGAAGTCAAGCGCGAAGGCGTCTATTTCTTCAACACCCACAGCTTCGGCCGCTTCAAGAGCGAGGACATCCCGAAGGCGCGGATATTCATGGACCGGAGCTGGTTCACCACCTACTCGATGCATTGCACCTACGCGGGCAACACCCTGATGCTGAAAAAGGGCAACCATCGCTTCGCGGTCGATTACAGCACCTACTACCGCGTCGAGGACCAGATGTCCGAGCACATGTTCATCACCGGTCTCACGGGACCCGGCGGCCGCAAGACCTTCTTCGCCGGCGCCGCTCCGTCGGGCTGCGGCAAGACCACCACAGCCATGGTCGGCACCGACTTCATCGGCGACGACCTCGCCCAGATATGGATCGAGAACGACGGGACCATGCGGGCGGTCAACCCGGAAATCGGCATCTTCGGCATCGTCGAGGACGTCAACCGGGAAGGCGATCCCCTCCTGATGAAGGCTCTCCGGGGAGACAAACCCGCCGAAGTCATCTGGTCCAACGTTCTCGTGGACGATAACGGAGTTCCCCACTGGGTCGGCCACGGCGAGCCCCTTCCCGCGAAGGGAAAGAACTGGCTCGGCCCCTGGACCCCGGACAAGACGGACGCGAACGGAAAACCGGTCCCGCCGTCCAACCCGAACGCCCGTATCACCCTGTATTGCGACGTCGTCGACAACTACAACAAGAAGCTCGGAACCGATCCCGCCGGCTGCCCGATTTCGGTCGTGACCTATTCCGGCCGCGACTCGGACACCATGCCCCCGGTCTGGGTCGCCAAGACCCCGGACCACGGCGTCGCGATCGGCGCGTCGATCCTCTCGGCGGCCACCGCCACCGAAGTCGGCGCGAAGGGCGTCAACAGGCAGCCCTGGGCCAACGCTCCGTTCACCCCCGGCCCTCTGGCGGACTACATGGACGCCCAGTTCAAGTTCTACAACAGCCGGAAGCTTTCCCATAAGCCCATCCTCGCGGGCCTCAACTACTTTCTGACCCACGGCGCCCGGGGCGGCGAACCCGGTTCCAAAAAGCTCCTCGGCGAGAAGAGGGACGTTCTGCCCTGGCTGACCTGGCTGGAACGGCGCTCCCACAACGAGGTGAAGGCCATCGACACCCCGATCGGTTTCGTTCCGCTCTACGAAGATCTGAAAAAGATATTCAAGGACGCCATCAGCAAGGACTACACGAAGGACCTGTACGACAAGCAGTTCTCCTTCTACGTGGACAACATCATCGGCCGGCTCGACCTTCAGCACGAAGCCTACTCCAGGGAACCCGGCTGCCCGAAGCGGATCTTCGAGATCTACGACGAGCAGAAGAAGGGACTTCAGGCCCTGAAAGCAAAGTACGGCTCCGTCGTGGCGCCCGAACAGCTCATCGAGGCCGGCGGGGTAAAATAACCCGCCCCCTGCGGCCCCAAGCGGCCGCCGCCGGGCGCGGCAAACGCGTCCCTGCATTCGATTGACGACGCCCCCGAAAGGGGGCGTTTTTTTTGGCAAAACCGCCGCGGCATCGGCGGAAAACCGCTCCGACGGCTGACACGCGGCCGCGCGACAGGGTAAACTGGCGAACGTGAAAAGCCTTTCGTTCATCCGGGCCCTGTCGTCGCTGGGAATCTTCCTGTCCGTGTCCGTTGTCGCGGGACTCGCCGCGATACCGGGGCTTTACATCCTTTTGTGGGCATTCCGGAGCTTTCTGGTGGATGCGGTCTTCACGGGAAAGACGCCGGGTCCGGCGGACATGGCGGCCTTCTGCCTGTTTTTCGGCGCCGCGCTGTGCTTTTTCGTGCTGTCCTCAGCCTTCACTCTCGCTGCGGGCTGCCGTTTCCTCCGTCCCCTGCGCCGGGGCACGGGGATCCGCGCCGCCGCCGGGCATCTTCTGGACAACGTCTTTCTGCGGCTCGTCCCTACCCCGGGGGCGCGGGATTTTTTCCGGCGTCTTTCGGGTCGGGAGTGACCCCGCCGCCGCCCGTTTTCATTTCCCGGAGCAGTTCGGTGATCGTGACGAACTCGTAGCCCTCCGCGAGCATTTCCGGAATGACGATCCGGAGGACTTCCGTCGTCCGCAGCGCCGATCCGAAATGACAGAGGATGATGTTGCCGTTCGCCCTGTGGGTCCGGATGTACGACAGCTGGGTTTCGATGGGCCTGTCCTTCCAGTATCCGAGCACGTCGTTTTCCCACATGACGACGATGTATCCCAGCTGGGCGAGGACTTTCAGGACCCTGTCGTCAACGGCTCCGCCGGAGGGACGGAGGTAGGGATAGATTTTGCCGGTGATCCGGGTGATGAGGCTCTGCGCCCGCCGGACATCCGCCTCGATTTCCGCGTCGGTCATGTGCGTCAGCAGCCGGTGGCTGTAAGTGTGGTTCGCGACTTCGAAGCCCCGGTCGGACAGGCTTTTGACCCAGGCCGGGCGCTCCGCGAGGACCTTGCCGGGAATGAAGACCGTGCAGACGATGCCGTACCCGGCGAGAAGGTCAAGAAGCGCCCCGTCCTCCACCCAGCCGTCGTCGATCGTGAGTGCGACCTTCTTCGACGAACGCGAGCCGTGGCGGTAAATCTCCGGCGGCGATACGGGTTCCAGCTTCTCAACCGCTCCCAGGTATAGCGCGGAATTTTCCCGGGCCGGTTCTCCGGCCTTCGACACATCCCGGGCCTCCGCGGACACCCCCGCCGCGGAAAAAAGGCCGATCAGAAGCGCCGCCGCCGCGGCCTTCATGATACTTTGCCTTCCAGCGGCAACTCCAGCCGGAACACGGTGCCTTCCTCGGGCCTGCTGGTGAAATCGACCTTGCCGTGAAGGTACGTTTCACCGAGAAGCTTCATTCCGTAGGTGCCGAGGCCCCGCCCGCCCCCCTTCGTCGAGAAGGACCGCTGAAAAATCTGCAGCGCCACGTCCTCCGCGATGTACCCCGGATTGTGCACCTTGAAGAAGCCCCTGTCCCCCGCCCTGCCGCAGGAGAGGGATATCCGGGCGCCGGGGCGGGAAGCCTCCAGAGCGTTCTTGACCATGTTGCCGAGGATTCTCCTTGCCAGGACCTGGTCCACCTCGATTATGAAGTCTTCGGAATCGGAGAGGATGTCGATGGTTTTTCCTTCCGCCGCGGGATGATGGAAGAAAAGACCCGCGGCGTCCCGCAGCAGCCGGACCGACGACAGGGGAACAGGGTTGACCGCCAACTCGCCTCTTTCCGCGGCGGAGAGCTCCCGCTGTGTCGTGATCTCGTCGAGAAGCGTGCCGACCGCCCGTTCCAGCTCCCTGCGCAGGACCTCGGCCTCCTCCTTCGTGTCCGCGTGCTTCAGCATTTCAAGGAGCGATTTGACGCCCCCCGCGGTGTTCAGAATGTCGTGAAAGAAAATTCTCTCCAGTGCCTG
Source organism: uncultured Spirochaetaceae bacterium (assembly GCA_964529055.1). Classification (GTDB taxonomy): domain Bacteria; phylum Spirochaetota; class Spirochaetia; order DTKZ01; family DTKZ01; genus JAKQWJ01. The sequence goes on along the minus strand of CAZGUL010000109.1, from coordinate 3,555 downwards.
CCTGCGTTTCTCCCCGCTGACGTCCAGAATGGAAACCAGTGCGTAGACGGAACCGCGGAACCGGAACGGAGACGCCGTGACCTGCAGGTCGTAGGGAACATGGCGATCGCCGTCCCGGGCCGTGACGCGCCATTCGCGGGTGACGCTCTCCGGTCCCCGGCCTCCATCGCGAACGGCGGTAAGAAGCCCGCAGACCTTGCAGAACGACGAAGTCCCGCAGCCGCCGGGTTGTCCCGGAGCGTGAACGCAGCCCAGGAGTTCGCCGGGGCTGAAACCCGCGGGGCCGTTCCGGCCGGACTTCCCGACAAGGCGGATCAGGGCGTCGTTGGCGGCGACGAGGCGCAGCCGGGAATCCAGGATACCCGCCCCGTACGGAAGAGCGTTCAATATTTCGATGATGTAGGGGGCCTCGCTCACCGCGCGGCTGATCCCGGCCAGTTCTTCCGTCATAGCGAAGTATATAGTATACTGAGAAGGTAAAATATTCAAGAAAACGGAGGACCCGTGGACAGAAGGACCTTCATCAGAAAAACCGCCTGGGGCCTGGCGGCTGCGGGGGCCGCCCTCACCGTTCCCTTTTCCGGACGGCTTTACGCCGATGAAACCCGCCGGGGGGCCCTGCCGGACATCGCGGCCGTCATGGGCGGGGAACCGGACACCATGTTCGACACCGGAATCGCCGCCCTGGGAGGCCTCGGCCGCTTCGTCAAACGCGGCGACACAGTGGCCGTCAAACCGAACATGTCCTGGAACGTGGAACCGGAAAAAGGCGCCACAACGAATCCCCGGCTCGTCCGCCGTATCGTCGCCCGCTGCCTGGAGGCGGGGGCGAAGAAGGTCTACGTTTTCGACAACACCATCGACTCGTACCAGCTCTGCGTCGCAACGACGCGGATCGAGGCCGCCGTGAAGGAGGCGGGTGGAGTCATCGTGCCCGGAAGTTCGAAGGGTTATTATCAGGAAGTGAAAATTCCCGGGGGGACGGTGCTGCAAAGCGTCCAGGTACACGAAATGGTCCTGGAGGCGGACGTTTTCATCAACGTCCCGATCCTGAAACACCACGGGAGCACGACGATAACCGCTGCGATGAAAAACCTGATGGGGGCGGTGTGGGACCGCAGGGCCTACCACTGGAACGGTCTGGACCAGTGCATCGCCGATTTCACACTGCTGCGCAAACCGGACCTCAACGTCATAGACGCGTACACCGTGATGATGTCCGGAGGACCCCGGGGAACATCCTACAAGGCGGACCTTGCGGTGAAGAAAATGCAGATCCTGTCCGCCGATATCGTCGCGGCGGACGCCGCCGCCGCACGGACCTGGGGCGTCGCGCCGGACCGGATACGTCACATCGTCTATGCCGAGAAGGCCGGCATCGGCAGCATGAACCTGGACGAGCTCTCCATTGCGCGCATCAGGGCATAAACCCGCGGGAAAGGCGGCCTTTCCCCGGATGTACCGCCTGGTCCGCCTCCTCGCGGCCGCGGCGGTCTTCGCCGCATTCACCGCGGGATTCGCGGCGGGAAGCAGGTTTCCCGTCCCCGCGGCCGCGGCGGAAACGCTGGCAAAAATCCAGTTTCTTCCCGCCGTTCTGAGGTTCGCCTTTTCCGGGATCGCCGCCTCGGGGGCGGCGGCCGCCGCGATCGCGGCGCTCACCCTCGTATTCGGCCGGGTGTACTGCGCCTTCCTGTGTCCCTTCGGCACCCTGCAGGACATCGTCCGCCATATCGCCCGCGCCGCCTCCGTCATTATCGGGAAGAAAAAGCCTGCCCCGTTCCGTTTCCGCACCGAGGCCGTCCGGACCCGGTTTCCCGTCCTCGCCGGGGCGGTTGTACTCCTCGCGGCCGGGACGCCGTCGGTTTTGGGTCTCCTGGAGCCTTATGCCCTTTACGGCAAAACGGCCCACGACATCGGCCGGAGCGTCGCGAAACCCCTGGCGGCCCTCCTGGCCGGTCCCCTCAAGGCGGCGGGAATTTTCATTTCGCCGCCCGGCTTCGCACCCGGCGCCGCGGCCGCGGCCTTCGCCTTATTCGTCGTCGCAGCCCTCTTCGCCGCTGCCTTCACGGGGGGGCGCCTCTTCTGCGGAGTCCTCTGTCCCGCCGGAAGCGTCCTGAGCCTCCTGTCCCGGCGGCCACTGCTGCGGATCCGGATCGACGAAGGGAGCTGCATCCGCTGCGGCCTCTGCGAGCGGGTCTGCATCGCGGGCTGCATCGACGCGAAAAACGCCGCGATCCGCGAGGCGGACTGCGTGCGCTGCGGCGCGTGCCTCGGTGTCTGCCCGGAATCTGCCCTGTCGTGGAGGACTCCGGGTTTTCCCGCCGGAAAAAGGTCCGTCCCCGGGGGCGGGGAAAAGGCGGCGCCCGGTGTCTCCCGGTCCGCCTTCCTGCGGCTCCTCGGCGCAGGCCTCGGCGCCGCCGGCGGGTTCCTCCGTCCCCCCCGCGCCTGGACACAGGCATCCCCGGCCGCCCGGGCGAAGCCCGTCCTGTTTTTTCCCCGGAAACTTGATCCGCCGGTGGAAATCGGGGGCAGTCTGCGGGAAAGCCTCGCGGCGGCAGTTCCCCCCGGCGCGGGAAGCGTGGAAAGATTCTCCTCCCTCTGCATCGCGTGCCGGCTCTGCGAAAGCCGCTGTCCCACGGGTGTTCTGCGCTCCGCGCTTTTCACCGAAGGGCTCTTCGGCATCATGCAGCCCGTCATGGACTACGAGGCGGGATTCTGCGAGTACGCCTGCGTCGAATGCGGTAAAGCCTGCCCCACCGGCGCGATCCTTCCCCTGGAAATGCGGACGAAGCAGAAAACCCAGATCGGCAGGTCTCATCTCCTGAAGGACCGGTGCGTGGTCTATACCCGGGAAACGGCCTGCGGGGCCTGCGCGGAAGTCTGCCCGACCCACGCCGTGCACATGGTGCCCTACAAGCCTTTTCTGAACCAGCCGGAAACGGACGAAAGCCTCTGCATCGGCTGCGGCAATTGCCAGTTCGCCTGCCCGGTGGAGGGAACGAAGGCGATCCTCGTGGAAGGCCTGAGCCCTCACCTTGCCGTGGACGACCGGAAGGACAGGCCCCCGAAGGGGACGGCGAAGCCGGAAACCGGACAGGGCGGTTCGGATGGAGAATTCCCCTTTTAGGATGCCTTATGGTCTGCCCGTCCGGCACCCCGTGCAGCCCAGAACATGCACGTGCTTGCGGGGCCGGTCCGGCCGTTCGAACATCCGGGCCACCAGGTAACCGTCGGAGGGGACGATCTTGCCGCACACCGGGCAGATCCGCGGCCTGTCCGGGTTTGCCGGAAAACACCGGGGACAGCCGAAAATATGGCACATTTTCTCCGTAACGGCCCCGGATCGCACGCCGCCCCGGAAAACAACGGATTTGATCCTCTCCCCCGGCTTCAGAAAAACGCCGCAGACCGGGCATGTTTTCGGCGTGCCGGACACGTTCCCGTCCTCCGTCCCCCGTCGGCCCCGGGAATTCCAGGATTTTGGCGGGGAAACGAACACGGGCCGGCCCGCGAGAAGCGACGCGGCCAGGTACGCGATGAGAATCCCCAGCAGGA
>CAZGUL010000108.1:0-8339 GCA_964529055.1 uncultured Spirochaetaceae bacterium | reverse complement strand
GCGTCCCCCATGGTCAGGGCGACGACCGGCCGGTCGTCGATCCTTCCAAATTTGAGGACCCGCAGGGCCCTGTACAGGCTGTCCCGGCCGCCGAAGGCCCCCGCCTTCGTGACGACCCCGTACTCCCTGTCGGCGGACAGCACCCCCAGCGGGATCCCCGGCTCGATTTCCCGGACGAGACGGACCGCGCTGGCCCCGAGCTCCGAACAGACGCCCCGGGCCGTCTCGCCGCCTGCAAGGACGAAACCGCCGACCCGCGCCTTCCGCGCCGCCGCCGCTGCCGCGGCGGCGAGAAAAGCCGACACCCGGCGCGAGCCCGGGGCTTTTGACGCCGGCTGGTCGCCGGAAGCCTTCGCCGGGCCCGCCGGGGCCTCCGCGAAGAGGCACGCATCCCGTCCCGCGGCGAGGGCGGCAGCGAGGTCCCGGACGCACCTTTCCCGGGCTTCATTTTCCGCCGCCCCGGAGACGAAATCCCGTTCCGGGTAAACCGGCACGGCGGCGACTTCCGGCCGGCCCAGAACGGCGTCCACCTGTGAGCGGGTCGTTTCGGTCATGCTGCCAGCGACGACGAGCACAGGCGAGGCGGGGGTTTCCCGGACCGGCCGCCGTTCCGCGGGCGTGCCCTCCCCGGGCCGGAACAGGAATTCCGCGAGACCCGCGGATCCGCACGGCAGCACCCGGGCGGGAAAGGACCGGTACAGGTCCGCCACGGCCCGCAGGTCTGCGTCGGTTTCCGCGTCGAACACGAAGTACCTGACCCCCTCCCGGAGGCCCGCGGCTGCGGCGTCCCGCAGTTCCTGCGCGCCGCCCCGGAGGAGATCCACGCCGACGAGGAGCGCCGGCCGGGCCCCCTGCGATTCCAGGAGCGGCACGATCCGCGAGTCGGCCGCGGGGCTCACGGGGTCCCGGCCCGCCTCGGCTTCCCCCGCCGGGGTGCCGTAGACGTACTGGACCCCGCCGCGGGTGGTCCTTCCCTGCCGGGGAAAAGCCGGCGCGACGAATACGCAGTCGCAGCCCGCGGCGTCCCGGACGGCCTCCAGTTCCGCGCCGAGCCTTCCCCGGAGGGTGGAATCGATCTTCTTGTAGATCACCTCCGCCCCGCAGGAAAGGGCCCGCTCCGCCGCGGTCCGGGCCCGCCTGGCCGCTTCCCCGTCACCCAGACCGCGGCTGTCGGTGTCCAGGACCACGGCGTCGAAATCGTTGTCGCAGGCCAGGGCTTCGTCCAGAACGACCAGGGTCGAGAGGCCGGCGTTGGTAAACTGGATCCCCGTGTCGGTGGCACCGGTGAGGTCGTCGGCAATGACGGCGAACTTCTTCATGTTTTGTCCTCCCAGGCCGCGGCGCGGGATACGGCCTTTTTCCATCCCCCGTAGAGCTTTTCCCGCTCCTCCGTCCCCATGGCGGGCTCGAACCTGCGGTCCTCGGCCCAGGCGGCCTGCAGCTCCCGGCGGTCCTTCCAGAAACCCACCGCGAGCCCCGCCAGGTACGCGGCCCCGAGGGCCGTGGTTTCCACGATCCGGGGGCGCGAAACCGCCCCGCCCAGGATGTCGGCCTGGAACTGCATCAGGAAGTTGTTCGCGGAGGCGCCCCCGTCGACCTTCAACACCGCAAGTCTGATACCGGAATCCTTCTCGATCGCGGCGATGACGTCCCGGGTCTGGTACGCGATGGATTCCAGGGCGGCGCGGATGATGTGGTTCCTGTTGGCGCCCCGGGTAAGCCCCAGGACCGCCCCGCGGGCGTACATGTCCCAGTACGGGGCGCCGAGGCCGACGAAGGCCGGCACCAGGTACACCCCGCCGTTGGTGGCCGCCTGGGATGCGAAGAACTCCGTTTCGGCCGCGGTCCTCACCAAATGAAGCTCGTCCCGCAGCCACTGGACCACGGCGCCGGCGATGAACACGCTGCCTTCCAGCGCGTATTCGACCTTTCCGTCCAGGCCGTAGGCTATCGTCGTCAGGAGGCCGCTCCGGGAGGGGATTGCCCTGTCCCCGGTGTTCATCACCAGGAAGCATCCGGTGCCGTAGGTGTTTTTCGCCATTCCCGGCTCGAAGCAGGTCTGGCCGAAAAGGGCCGCCTGCTGGTCCCCCGCGATTCCCGCCACGGGAATTTCGGTTCCGTCGAAGATTTTCGGGTCCGTGAGGCCGAAAACGCCGCTGGAAGGGCGCACCTCCGGCAGCAGGGACGGAGGAACGCCGAGGACGTCCAGGATTTTCCGGTCCCAGGAGAGGCTCTTGATGTTGTAGAGAAGGGTCCGGGACGCGTTGGAGTAATCCGTCGCGTGGACGCGGCCGCCTGAGAGGTTCCAGAGAAGCCAGGCATCCACGGTGCCGAAAAGAAGGTCCCCCTTTTCGGCGCGGGCCCGCGCCCCGGACACGTTGTCAAGGATCCACTTCACCTTCGTCCCGGAGAAATAGGCGTCCGCAACCAGGCCCGTCGCCTCCCGGATGTACGGTTCCCACCCGTCCTTTTTCAGCCCGTCGCAGATGCCGGCGGTCCTGCGGCACTGCCACACGATGGCGTTATAGACAGGTTTTCCGGTTTTCCGGTCCCACAGGATCGTCGTCTCCCGCTGGTTCGTGATGCCCACGGCGGCGATGTCCCCGGGCGCCGCGCCGGCTTTTTCGACCGCCTCACGCATGACCGCGAGCTGGGTCCCCCAAATCTCGGTGGGATCGTGTTCGACCCAGCCCTCCTTCGGGTAAAACTGGGTGAATTCCCTCCCGGCGATGCCGGCGATGCGGCCTTCCCGATCGAACAGGACAGCCCGCGAGCTGGTCGTTCCCTGGTCCAGGGCGAGAATGTATTTCTTCATCGCGTCCTCCGTTCCGGTCCTTTCATTATACATGAAAAAACGCTGCGGCGCTCGCCGGGGAAATTCAGGAAATTTCTGACAAGGAAATGAAATCTTTCACGATATCATATATTTTTTCACAAAATCCGGAAAAAATGCTTCACAAATCCCGGGGGCGGTCCTATACTGGGAATTAGAGTAAAAATTATCGTTAAACCGCTGTTCACCGGCGTCCCGGCACCTTAACGAAGCATTCAGCGCAAACGGAGGTCCTATGAAAGCACCCCTTTCCGCGGCAGCTTCGGAGAAAGACATCCTGGGAATCATCAGCCGCCACAACGACAAGCCCGGCGCGGTTCTGGGTATCCTGGAAGAGGCACAGGAGAAAAATCGCTACAAGTACCTGCCGCCGGAAACCTTGGAGCTGATTTCGGAAAAAACCGGCACCCCCCTGTCCCGCATCTACAGCATCGCGACGTTCTATTCCTTCTTCAACCTGAAACCCCAGGGGGAGCATACGATTCTGGTGTGCCGCGGTACCGCCTGTCACACCCGGGGATCCCGGGTCCTGCTGGAAGACCTTGCCTGCATGCTCGGGCATCCGGATTTCATCGACAGCGGGGAATCCTCCTTTACCACCGCCGACAACAAGTTCACCGTCAAAACCGTCGCCTGTTTCGGCCAGTGCGCCCTGTCGCCGGTCGTCTCGGTGGACGGCGTCATCCACAGCCGGGTGACCTCAGCCGGCCTGAAAGCCATCCTGGCGAAGGTCGCGAAGGGAGGGAAAAAGTCATGAAAATCAAAAACGCAGCCGCCCTGAAGACCGTCCGCGAAGGGGCTGCCAAGAAAATCCTCCCGGACCGGCCGATGATTTCCGTCGGCTATGGGACCTGCGGCATCGGAAACGGGGCCGACGAGGTGTACCGGCGCCTCGCGGCGGAAATTGCCCGGCAGAAGGCGGGCATCCGGCTCAAGAAAACGGGATGCTTCGGCTTCTGCGCCAGGGAGCCCCTGGTCACCCTGTACCGGCCGGGCCTTCCCCTCCTCCTCCTGGGCGAGGTCCGCAAGGAGGAGGCCGGCAGGATCGTTTCGGCCCTGGCTTCGGACAAGTCCGCCGCGATGCAGAAGAGGGCCCTCTGCAAGATCGAGGAGTGGGATTTCCGGACGGCGAAGGTTTCGTTCGGCACCGGATATCCCTCCGTCCCCCGCTGGAACGAAATCCCCTTCTTCAAGGGGCAGGAAAAGATCGTGCTCCGCGACGCGGGTCTCATCGACCCTGAGGACATCGAGGAATACATCGCCGTCGGGGGATATTCGGCTCTGGCGAAGGCCCTCACCGACATGACGCCCAAGGGGATCATCCAGGAAATCAAGGATTCCGGCCTTCGCGGCCGGGGCGGCGCGGGTTTCCCGACGGGACGGAAATGGGACCTCATGGTCCACGCCGCGGGGGACGTCAAGTACATGATCTGCAATGCCGACGAGGGCGATCCCGGCGCGTACATGAACCGCAACGAAATCGAGAGCGATCCCCACATGCTCATCGAGGGCATGCTGATCGGCGCCTACGCGATGAACGCCCGGCAGGGCTTCATGTACGTCCGCGCCGAATACCCGCTGGCCGTCGAAAGGCTCCGGAAGGCGATAGCCCAGGCGACGGCCTGCGGTATCCTGGGCCCGAGCGTGATGGGCACTTCCTTCGGTTTCGACATCGAGATCGTCGAGGGCGCCGGCGCCTTCGTCTGCGGCGAGGAAACGGCGCTGATCGCCTCCGCGGAAGGCCGCGCGGGGCGGCCCGTGCCGCGCCCGCCTTTCCCGGCCCAGCGGGGGTACATGGGCAAGCCGACGACGATCAACAACGTGGAAACCCTCTGCAACGTTCCGGTCATCATCGCGAAGGGGGCATCCTGGTTCGCCGGAACGGGAACCGAAAAGAGCCCGGGAACGAAGGTTTTCTCCCTGGTGGGTAAGGTGAAGAACACGGGCCTGGTGGAGCTGCCGCTGGGCACCCCGCTGGAAAACATCGTGTACCACATGGGCGAAGGGGCGGGAAAGAAAAAGAAGATCCGGGCGGTCCAGACCGGCGGACCTTCGGGCGGCTGCATTCCCGCCGAGCTCTTCGGGACGCCGGTGGACTACGAATCCCTCGCCTCCCTCGGAGCGATCATGGGATCCGGCGGCATGGTCGTCATGGACCAGGACAACTGCATGGTGGACACGGCCCGGTACTTCGTGGAGTTCACCGCGTCGGAGTCCTGCGGGAAATGCGCCCCCTGCAGGGAAGGCCTGGCCCAGTCGCTGTCCATCCTCTCCCGGTTCTGCCGGGGAGAAGGGACCGACGCGGACCTGGACAAGCTCAACGATCTGGCGGAGGTCGTGAAGGATTCCAGCCTCTGCGCCCTGGGCCAGACGAGCTCGAACCCGGTCCTCACCACACTGAAATACTTCCGCGAGGACTACCTCAAGCACATTCACGAGCACCGCTGCGATGCGGGCGTCTGCGAGAGCCTGTTCCTGGCCCTCTGCGAAAACAGCTGTCCCCTGCACATGAACATCCCGGGCTATCTCCAGCTCTTGAAGGAGGACCGGATCGAGGACGCCTTCGAGATCAGTCTCCGGGACAATCCCCTGCCGGGGACGGTCGGGCGGATCTGCCACTTCCACTGCCAGATGCGCTGCCGCCGGGACACCATCGACGAGCCGGTCGACCAGGGGGAAATCCACCGGTACCTGGCCGACACGATGTACAAGATGGGAAAGGAAAAATACATCTACGACAAGCTCGTCCGGGAAAAACTGCCGAAAACCGGAAAGAAAATCGCCGTCGTCGGCGCCGGGCCGGCGGGACTCACCGCCGCGTTCTACCTGGTCAGGCTCGGCCATGAAGTGACGGTTTTCGACGATCATCCGAAGGCCGGCGGCATCATGCGGTACGGCATCCCCGATTACCGCCTGCCGAAGGACGTTCTGGACAAGGAGCTCACCCTGTTCAGGAAGCTGGGCGTCAAGTTCCGGATGAACACCCGGATCGGCAGGAACATCACGCTTTCCGAGCTGGAGGAGGACCACGACGCGGTGTTCGTCGCGGTTGGAGCCCAGAAGGACATAGACCTGGACCTGCCCGGCAAGGATCTTCAGGGGGTTCACCCCGGTTACGAGCTCCTGGAAAAATTCGCCGCCGGAAAGGCGAAGAACATCGGGAAGGAGGTGGTCATCATCGGCGGCGGCAACGTCGCCATCGACGCCGCCCGGACCTGTTTGCGCCTCGGCGCGAAGGTTTCGATCGTGTACCGCCGCGAGCGGGAGGACCTGCCGGCGAACCCGGTGGAACTGGAAGGCGCGGAGGAGGAAGGGATCGAGTTCCTGTTCCTGGCCGGACCCCGGCGGATCGTCGGGGACGGCTCGCGGGTCGTCGGCCTGGAGGTCACCAAAATGGCCCTCGGCGACGTGGACGCCACGGGACGCAGGCGGCCCGTATCCACCGGAAAAACCCGGATCATCCCCTGCGACACGGTCATCATCGCCGCCGGGGAACGGGTGGACTCGGAATTCCTGAAAGCCTACGGCGTCAAGACGAACAAGGACGGCACGATCAGGGCGGACCGGATAACGCTGAACGCGGGTCCGGCGAAGTTCTATGCCGGCGGCGACGCGGTGACCGGCCCCGCCACGGCGGCGGAGGCCATGGGACTCGCGAAACAGGCGGCCGAATCAATCGACACCGCCCTGATGGGCGAAAAGCGCTTCCATCGGCTGTTCGTGAAGTTCACCTACAAGGACGAGGTTCCCGTCGAACCGAAAGCATCGGACAAGGGCAAAGCCAAGGTCGTTCCGGTGAAGGACAGGGCGGGCAACTTCCAGGAAATCTGCCTGGGCTTCACGGGCGAACAGGCCCGCCGGGAAGCCGAGCGCTGTCTGCGCTGCGATGTCAGGACCCTGGTGCGGTGAGGGGGCGAAAAATGGAAAAAACTTTGGAGAAAAAAACTGCCGCGTGCGAAATCACGATCAACGGAAAGCAATATCAGGCCGGAGCGGGCAGGACCATCCTCGAAGCCTGCGCGGAGGCGGGGTACGCGATCCCCACCCTCTGCCACATGCCGGAGGTGGCGTCGAACGCCTCGTGCGGGGTCTGCGTCGTCGAGGTGAAGGGCGCGAAATCCCTTCTCCGCGCCTGCGTTACGAAGATCACCGACGGCATGGAAATCCTGACGGCCACGAAACGGGTGCTCGCCGCCCGGCGGACCAACGTGGAGCTTCTGCTGGCGAACCACCCCAAGGACTGCCTCTCCTGCCTGCGCAACGGCAATTGCGAGTTACAGACAATCACCTCCGATCTCGGCATCACCGAGGTGAGGTTCGCGCCGACGAAGCTCAAACCCGAGCCCCTGGACACGAGCTCCCCGTCCCTCGTCCGGGACCCGAACAAGTGCATCCTCTGCGGCCGCTGCGTGGCCGTCTGCGCGGAGGTGCAGACCGTCAACGCCATCGACATCGCCCAACGGGGCATCCGCAGCAAGGTCACCACCTACATGGACAAGGGCCTCGGCAACGTGGCCTGCACGAACTGCGGCCAGTGCTCCCTGGTCTGCCCCACCGGCGCGATCGTCGAAAAGGATTCCACGGCGGACATCTGGCAGGCCCTGCTGGATCCCGAAAAAGTCGTCGTCGTGCAGACCGCGCCGGCCATCCGCATCGGCCTCGGCGAAGCGATGGGGCTCGACGCCGGAAGCCTGGTCACCGGCCAGATGGTGGCGGCGCTGCGGCGGCTCGGATTCGACCGGGTTTTCGACACCCAGTTCGCCGCGGACCTTACGATCATGGAGGAGGGGCACGAGCTCATCGAGCGCCTCGGAAGCGGCGGAAGGCTGCCGATGATAACGTCCTGCAGCCCGGGGTGGATCAAATTCATCGAGCATTTCTACCCGGAATCCCTGCCCCATCTCTCCACCTGCAAGTCGCCCCAGCAGATGTTCGGCTCGTTGGCGAAGACCTTCTTCGCGGAAAAGGCCGGGATCGATCCGCGGAGCATCGTGGTGGTTTCGATAATGCCCTGCACGGCGAAGAAGTACGAAGCGAAGCGGGCCGAAATGACCGGCGCCTACGACTACTGGAAGAGCAGGCTCAACCTGCTGGAGAGGGACCGCTTCTACGACGTGGACTTCTCCCTGTCCACCCGGGAACTCGGCCGGATGCTGAAGCAGGCGGGCATCAAATTCGAGGCGCTGCCGGACGAGAACTTCGACGACCCCCTCGGCGAAAGCACCGGGGCGGCTGTCATCTTCGGCGCCACCGGCGGCGTCATGGAAGCCGCGCTCCGGACCGCGTACGAGGTCGTCGCGCGCAAACCCCTTCCCTCCCTGGACCTGACGGCGGTGCGCGGCATGGACGGGGTCAAGGCGGCGGACATCGACATCAACGGAAAGGTTCTGAAGGTCGCCGTCGCCCACACGCTGAAGAACGCCCGGCACCTTCTGGAGGAAATCAAGGCGGGAACCTCCCCCTACGCCTTCATCGAGGTCATGACCTGCCCGGGCGGGTGCCTCGG
>CAZGUL010000107.1:0-8355 GCA_964529055.1 uncultured Spirochaetaceae bacterium | reverse complement strand
CAGTCTCCCCCCCGGATCACCGCGTCGGCCCGGCCTTCCATGGCCTCCCAGGCCATCTCGAAGGTCGTGGGGCTCGGCCGGCCGGAGATGTTGGCCGACGGGGCGGCAACGGGAACGCCGGCATGGCGCAGGAATTCCCGGGCTGAGGGGTCCGAAGGGACCCGCAGCCCCACGGTGGAGAGCCCCGCGGTGACCCTGTCGGGAATCGCCGGGCTTTTCGGCAGGATGATCGTCAGCGGCCCGGGCATGAAGGCCTCGATGAGGGCCGCCGCCTCGGGTGAAATGTCCGCCGCCGCGGACGGCAGGGAAAAAACGTCCGGCAGGTGGACGATGAGCGGATTGTCGCCCGGGCGGCCCTTGGCTTCGAAAATTCTTCCGCAGGCATCGGCGTCCAGGGCGTTGGCCCCCAGGCCGTACACGGTCTCGGTGGGAAAGACGACGAGGCCGCCCCGGCGGACGATTTCCCCGGCTTTCTTCAGGCCTGCGGGGGTTGTTTCCAGAAGGAGGGTTTTTTTCGGGCCCATGGCGGCCCCAGCATACGGCCCGGGCGGCGGGAGCGTCAAGCGGAAAGCGAAAATCCCCGGCCTGTTGTATTACGCCGCCCCATGGGGTACTATGGACCCATGGACTTTCTGCCCGCCGCCCGGCTCGACAAAACCGTCCGGGACGACCGCGCCTACTACACGATTATCTGGTCGCCCCTCCGGAAGGCGGACAGGTACGACATCCAGAAAACCGTTCCCGCCATGGCGGGACTCTACGAGCTGTATTACCGGGACGACGGCAACTCCTGTCACCTTTTCCATTACGGCCGTGCCTGGCTCGGGGGCCTGCGGGCGGTCATCCGGGAGTTCACCGATCCGGACCTGATGAAGGACCGCCCGGACATCCGGGACATCCTGAAGGCCCGCCCCTGTTACTACCGCTTTACCGTGTGCGAGTCCCGGGAGGACATGGAGGACATCCTGTATTACTTCGCCGGGTTCCGGCGGAAAGGCGCCGATACGGTCCGGGTTTCCTCGGGCCGGTACGGCGAAATACGGGTAAAGCAGGCGACGGTGCCTCCGGAGCCCCTGTTCTAGAGCGCACCCGTCAGATAGAGACCCAGTATGGCCGCCAGGGTCATCAGCAGGACCGCCGCCCTGCCCGCAAAACGGTGGAGCGTCCTTAAGAGCGGCTTGTTCTTCTTCGATTTCAGAAACCCCTGACCCAGAAAAGGGGCGGCGAACGCCGCAGCCAGGGCCGCCAGGCCGGACCAGGCATGAGGGACGCGGAAATGGGCCCCTCCCGCCATGCCGACGAACAGCACGGCGAAAACGAAACCCGCGGCCGCCAGGACCCCCGCGGTAATCCCCAGCGGCCGGTGGGTCTTGAGCCACCACTTGCGGCCCCTCATGTAGCGGGCTATCGCGACGGCCGCGAGCATCGCCGTCAGGGCCAAGCCCATCGCCAGCATGTGGGGGACGAAGAACAGGCCCTTCCGGCTGGTTTTCGATTCGCCGGAGGCCATGTTTATGGTCCCCGCGCCGGCGGCAAGGTGTATCTCCTCGAAGTCGTCGCTCTCGCCGAAGGCCCAGATGATGTCCGCCTCGCCGGAGGCGGGCAGGGCCCGGTCGTACCGGTCCCGGACGGCCAGGGGGCGCAGGAATTCGATCACCGTGCGGCCATCCTTCTCCGTCCCCCCGAAGGCGCCGACGTCCTCGGTGCCGCCCAGGTCGGTGTCCGGCGGATGGGGACCGAACATTCCGGTGGAATAGCAGTCCAGGATGAAGGCCTTGCCGGTTTCGTCGACCCAGCCGAAGATCATGTCCGCGTCTTCCATGACCACCGTGGGCTCGAAGCCGACGGAAACCCATCCGGTCGTATCGGCTTCCATCGCGAAGGCCGCCGCGTCCCCCGTCACGTTCCAGCGGAGAACGAAGCCGCCCCCCTTGAATTCGGCCGCGAAGGGATATTCGCCCTCCTCGACGACCCCGTCCTGCCGCTGGGCATGAAGAAGGACCGCCGAGAAAAGCAGGAGGATCGCCGCGGATGTCCGCATGCCCGGCCGGCGCCGGGACGGGCGCCGGGGGCGTACAACCGGGGAAATCACCGGAATTTGGAGTGGCCTTCCCCCCTCAGGGCCAGAAGGGCCTTCATCGCCTCGCCGGCCCCGGCGGCGTCCTTCGCGGCCGCGGCCTTGGCGCCTTTTTCGGCGGCTGAAACGAAGGAGTCCAGGACCTTGTCCCAGTCGGCCTTCGTTCCCTTCAGGGGGGTGTACTCCTTCAGAGCCGCGAACGCGGCGGCGTACTTCTTGAAGTTTTCCTCCGCGGCGGCGAAATCCGAATCCTTCAGGGCGGTCTGGGTTTTCCCCACGAGCCCGCCGGCCTCCCGCATGGCCGCCACCACCTTGACTTTGTCGTAATTAGCCCACACCAGGGCCGTTACGGCGAGAAGCAGCACGACGATCCCGACGACGATCCGTTTGGTTTTCTTGCTCATGTTTCCTCCTCAGGAAAAACCGATGAATCAATCATAAGGCATCGGCGGCGGGTCGGTCAAATAAATTTTACCAGATGCCCAAGGATTCCAATGCGGCCGCCGCCTCCCGTTCCCATCCCCGGTTCGCCGCGGGACTCGCCGGGCTGGGGTGAAGGATCGACGCGGCGCGGAAGGCACCTTCCCCGGCCGGCGCGTCCGGGGCGGCGTCGAAAAAGCGGCGGCGCACGAGCAGAATCCGCTTTTCGGCGAATTTGCCGACCCCGACCACCCATCGGGGACGGAGGACGCGGATGAGGTCCGCCAGGGCCCGGTCGCAGAGGTCGAAAAGCGGCGCCGACTCGCCGGCGGGAAGTTTGTCCGGGGTGAGGTTGGCGCCGCTTTCGGCCATGAAGACCAGGGGGCAGTAATTCGCGACGAAGTGGTCCCGGAAAAAGGCCTCCGGCGACCCGAAGCGGCTCCGGAAGAGCCCCCACAGGCGGCGGCCGCTCACTTCCGAACGCGGGCATGCGAATCCCAGGACGGGCCGCTTCGGGTGCTCCGCGGCGGGTCGTCCCACCGGCCCGTCTATGCCGAGCCAGTCCCGCACGGCGGCGATCTCCCCGAAGGGGACGCCGGTCTGGGCCATGCCCCAGGGGCCGGGGTTCATGCCGAGGAAAATGACTTTCTTCGGCGCGGCCCCCGCGAGCCGCAGGTACCGGCCGTGGGGGACGGAGGCGTAATCCAGCGGGTTGTACGTGAAGGCCGCCGGCGGCCCGAAGCGGAGGCGGTCCGCCTCCGCGGCGAGGCGGGCGTAAACGTCTTCCAGAAGGTCCATGCCCGGAAGGATAGGGGATTCGCGGCGGGGTGTAAAGGCGGGGCGGGCCGGCGCGGCTAGTTCGCCGTCAGGGTGAAGCTCAGGTTGTCGGAATAATCTCCCGTGGCCGCGGTGCCGATGGTGTCTATCTGAAAGGAAAGCTCGTATATCTCCCCTTCCGCGGGAGGTATGGGCTCGGCCGCGGCTATGGGTGTCGGCGTTCCGGCGGGGAGGGGGACCGATGCTCCGTCGACGGTAAAAGCATATGGTACAGTGTCCGTCAGAGTCAGGTGTTTCAGGACCCCCCCGTTCTGCGACGTAACGTCCACATTGTAGCCCGTGTTTCCCTGCACGATGAGGTCTGCGGTCTGGACGTATACGTTCCCTGAGAAAAGGGTGCCGAAATTGAGGTTCAGGGAAACGCTGAACTCGTCGAAGGGATTCCCCGCCGGAACGAGAGACAATTTCAGCACCGTCGGGATCGACACGGTGAAGGAAATGGGAATCGAATACGTGGGACCGGTTTCATAGGTGTCCACCGTTCCCTTGTAAAGGGTCATGATCAGCGTGTCCGTGTAGGTCCCCGCCCCCGGGAGCTGGTTTTCCGGTATGACCACGGTGAAACTGTGATTGAATATCTGGTTCCCGTTGGATGTGACGTACGAGCCCGAGATCACTTCCGACGAAGTGGGGGAACCCGTCAGGTCCTTCAGGACGCTTCCTCCGGGATACGTGTCGTAAATCTGGTAATTCAGGAATTGCCCCGATCCGCCCACCGCCAGACGGGCGTTGAAGTCCCCGGACTGTCCCGGGGAAAAGGTCACGAAATAGGTGCCCGGAAGGAGGGGGGCCCTGTTGCGGACCCGGACGTCGAAAGTCTGCGGGAGGGTCGTTTCGGTGCCGGGGACAAAGGTGCCGGTTATGCTTGCGGGCAGGTTGCGCAGCACGAAGGTTCCCGGCAGCTGCGCGTCCAGGCCCGCGGCGGCGAATAAAAACAACAGTATGGCGATCATACATGAAACTCCTATGGGGGACCGGGGATCCAGACGTCCCCGATGTCGAACAGGCCTTCGACTCCCTCGGGAATGGTGAATTCCTGCACGGCGGATTCGGACATGTACATCCGGACGGCGTAGGTGCCCGGTCTGAGGTCGTAGAACTGGAAGGCCCCCGACTCCTCGGAATAGAAAATGATGGGTTCGAACTTTTCGTTCCCCGGCGCGTACACCTCTCCCGCCTGCAGCGCGATGGGGCTGCCGTCCCTGTAGACGTTCCGCCCGCCGCCGTATAGCCGGGGTGCCGTTTCCATCCGCAGAACGTAACCGGTCTTGTACGTGGGGGCGAGGAAATGCTGGAAAACCTCCGCCTGCTGCTCCAGGGGAAGTTCCGGCACGTTCATGTGGATCCGGGACGTGGTGTAGGCGCGCAGATTCGGCAGGACCGCCGGCATCCTTTCCCTGGCGGAGCGGACCCGGAAGTCGGCGCCGTGGTTTATCAGGATCTCCTTGTCGGCAAGGCTCTTTCCCGGCACGACGATGGCGAAACCGTCCCGGATCGGGCGGGAAACTCCCCAGGCTCCGTCGGCGAAGGCGACGGAAGACGCGGCGCTCCATGCGAGTCTGTTCGCGGCGGCCGACGAGTTGTCCGCCCCCCGTGAGAGGGTGTCGGAGACGCTGCTTTCGAAGAACTCATGGTTGAACTGCACGCCGCCGCGCACGGAGGCGGCCGCGTCCTCCCGGAACGGCAGGCCGTCGATCGCGGCGGTGAATCCCGGAGAACCCAGGTAGGTTTTCGGACGGACCTGGTAATACGCCGAGGCGCCGCCTTTAAGATTGTGGTTGAGGCTGAAGCTGCGCCTGTCCCCCGGCGGCGCGGAGGTAAGCGTGATGTTTCCCCTGAGACTGACGTCGCCGCCGGAGAGCCTGTCCGCGCCCAGGCTGCAGGACAGGGAGAACCCTTTTCCGAAATTCTTGTTAAGCCCGACGGTTCCGGAGATAGAGTCGTCCTGTCCGTCCCGTCCTTTGAGGTAATTCACGCTGAAATTCACCCCCGCGTTTCCCGGGAGAACCTGACTCGCGGCGGCGTTGAACCGCCAGGAATAGAGATTCCCTGCGGACAGGGAATCGGGGGGAAGGTAACCCCGACCGTAATATGCGGCCCCCAGCCCGAGTATGGGATACGCGCGGCGGCCGGCGACGGCGAAACGGTAGAGAACCTCCGCCCCGAAATCCGGGTCCCTGTCGTCGCCGGCGCTGAGGCCCGCGGTGGTCTTCAGGTTGCCGAACGGCGCGGCATAAATGGCTTCCAGGCCGCCGATGCCTGCGTCGGCGGCGGCCATCCCGTGAAGACCGAGGGTCAGGGGATCGGATATCCCCATGCGGAAAAAGCCGGCCGCGAGGGGGCTCTCGCCGGTCCACTGCGCGGCGCCCGCTCCGGCGAAATAGTTCATTTCGCCCTTTTCCAGAAGTTCCGCGTTGAAGGGGGCCGAGTACTCCTCGATGCGGGGTTCCCTGCCTTCCTCCACGATTTCGATTTTCACCGCGTTGAGACCGTTCTGAAAGGGGAAGGACTCGAGATTGTGGCGGCCCGCCGGAAGCTGGTAGGTCCTCACGGGCTGGTCGTTGACATAGACGGTTATGGTTGCCGGGTTCTGAAGGAAGATTTCCCTCCGCGACGAAAACGCCGGTTTCCGCTGAAAGGCGAGTTCCGCGTCACGAAGCACCGACGCTCCGGCGAGGCGTTCCCGGGCCTGGAACATCCCCCCCGGGGTGAAGATTATGGAACCCGCGGAAACCCGCATGTTTTCGGACGGAATGTCCCTGACCAGCCGGAGGTAATCCACGCTGTAGTCCCTCTCCGGATGGGTTTCGATGAATACTTCCCCTTCGGCGACAAAGCCGCGGATGTTCAGCATCGGCTCGATCATGAAACTCAGCGGCACGCGGGAGTCGACGTCCCCGTCGCCGGAATCGGAAAAGTAGTACTCACCCCGGGTGTAGAGATTCAGAAAAGCGCTCACGTCCGCAGGATCGTCGGCCTCCGCCAGGACGGCTTCCGGCGCACGAAGGATATGGATTTCGTTCAATTTGCGCAGGGCGGGAGGCACCCTCAGCGACACCACGAGCAGGTCGAATCGAAATTCCGCGTCCAGACCGGCCTCCCGGAGACGCCGGATGGGAACGGCCGCGTCTTCCGCTTCGTCCGGCGGGAAGATTCTTCCCGCGACCTGCGGATCCAGGATGTCCCGCAGGATCGACCGAAGGTCGCTCCGCAGGAGCGCCGGTTCCTCTTCCGTCAGGACGGCGAAATAATCACCCAGGAACGCGTCGTTCAGATACAGGCCGAGGGGAATTTCCGCAGGTGGGGTCTCGGCGGAAAGCAGGGCGGGAAAAAAAACGAAGGCCGCGAAAAGCAGAAGAGCGGGACTGACGCGGACGCGGACCATCTCTCCTCCGGATCAGCGCAGAGGCTTGAAATCGAAGTCTATGCGGACGTCGTCCCGGACGTATTTCTCCGGGAGAGGCAGGAAAAAGCGCCGTTTTTTGCCGGGGAGGACGTTTTCTCCGCTTATCCCCCGCAGTTCGTCGCTCTTCAACGTCAAAGGTTCGCCGGACATGGCGTCCGGAAGGGAAGCCTTTATTTCCAGTTCTCCCAGGAGTGTGTGGGCGTTACCCCTGTTGTGGAAAACGACCTCAACCCCCTTTTCGCCTTTGTCGTTGACCGCCGGCGCGGAGGATTCCAGCACCACGTCGTGCTTCAGCCGCGACGGGACGACGTACAAGGCCCCCATGTAGCGCACGAGGATCCGGATTTTGCCCCCCGGCGTGGTGTCTTCCTGGAAGTTGACCGGAAGCTGCTCCACCAGGAGCCGGTAGGCGAGTTCCGTGTCCACCCGCGACTGGCCCCGCCATTGTATCTTCAGGGTCTGGGAGGACTTGGGTTTCAGGACGATCTGGGGCGGGTAAATCAGGAAAAGCCCTTCGGCGGGGAGGAGTTCCTCCTTGCCGTGCTCGTCCATCTCCCGGACGAAGATTTTGATCCGCAAGGCGACGTTCTCGTTTCCGTCGTTCTCGAGCTGGAAACTCTGGATGGTTCCCGGCCCCGAGGGGGTGAAATCCTGTTTAACGGGTTTCAGGGTAAAAGCGAAGGCCGCCCCGCTCCCGAAAAGGAGCAGGACGGCCGCCGGGAGAGCGAATCTCATGGCCGCCCTCATCAGTCGAAGCTGATCTGGAAAGTCAGCGTGTCGCTGTAGCTGCCCGCGTCGAGGGCGGGATTGTGAGTGTAGGTCACTCCCAGGGTTTTGTTAGTTCCCGCGGTGATTGCGCCTTCCGAGGTGATTTCGATGGCGCCCGTTGTGGGGGTGAACGCTGCTCCGCCGTTATAGCCGGTGTAATTGATCTGGTACGCGAAGTTCGACGGGCCGACGAGGAAGCCGTTGTTCGCGGACGACACGGTGACATCGTAGGCGATGTTGCCGGCTTCCGTCACCGTCGCGACGGCCAGGTTGGCCTCGGAGGTGCCGGCGATGTCCAGGCTGTCGTACCCGGCGATGGGGGTCACGACTATGGACACGCTTCCTCCCACCACGCCGGTGAGGGTGATATCGCCGGTGAGCTGCGCGAAGGCCGGGGCGGCGATAAACATTGCCGCAAGGACGATCAGTATGCTTACGATTTTCTTGTTCATGATTTATTCCTCCATACACTCTTTATATCGCAAATCCCGTGCCAATTCCCCGGCACGGGAAAATGTTTTAAATCTTTAGCCCTAACTACAATCCCTATAAGAAATTAGGCCGCTACTTTCCGCCGGGCGGGCTTTCCGGCCGGTCAGACGCCCGTCCTGGCGCCGCTGTTTCCCGCCCCGCGGGTCGAAACGCTCGCCCGGACGGTCGAATTTTCGCGTCACGCGCTTGTCCTCCACCTGTTCCGCACCTCCAGCTTCGCGATCCGGGACCGCAGGTGCCTCTCCGTCATGCCCAGGACCTCTGCTGCGCGGCTCTGGTTGCCCCCGGCGGCCTCCAGGGCGTCTTCCAGCATCGCGGTTTCGAAGCTCCGCATCCTCTCGTCGTAGGTGCCGTC
>CAZGUL010000106.1:0-8358 GCA_964529055.1 uncultured Spirochaetaceae bacterium | reverse complement strand
ATCTGGGGATTCGTTCCCTGCAGATGAAGCTTGTCAGGGAGGGGAATTTTTCGGAACTGAAAAAACGCGGGAGCCCTTCCCCTCAGCAGGCCGAAAACCAGGACGCCGCGGCGCCGGATCCTGAGCCTCCGCCGGCGGTGCGTGAAACGGGGACCGAGACCCGATTGGATGCCATAAAAGACGAGGAACTGCGCAACCTGCTTCGGAGTCTCGGCGGCAAAGTGAGGGAAAAAAACCGGAAGGCGCGTTGACCTCCCCCGGTGACCGGCCGAGTTGACACTGCCTGCTTCTTTCTGTATACTTCCCTACCCGTAGCACTCGTAAAGTTTAGTCAGGAGATAACCATATGAAACGAACGTATCAGCCGAGCAAAAGGAAAAGAACCCGCAAGTTCGGCTTCAGAGCCCGGATGGCAACGAAAAACGGCCGCCTCGTGCTTATGCGGCGAAGACGGAAAGGCAGGAAAAAACTCACCGCTTCCGATGAGCAGAAGTCTTACTAGAGAAGAGAGACTGAGGGGGACTGCCGCCCTGGAGAGGATTTTCGGTTCTCCCCGGAAAGCGGGCTGCCCCGGAGCGAAACTTTTCTTTGCAGAAAACGGACTATCAGTCAATCGGATCGTTATATCACCGGTCAGGAAATTCGGCGGAGCGGTCGGGCGGAACAGAGCCCGCAGGATCGGCAAAGAAGTGTATAGAAATATGAAAAGCGGACTAAAGCCGGGATTCGACCTGGCTTTTATACTTTTTCCAGGAGACTATTCGTATGGAGACAGGATCTCCCAGTTCTCCTTCCTGCTCAAGAAAGCGGGCATTCTTCGCGAGGATTAAGAGAATAATCGCGAAATTCCTGCGGGGCGGCATCGTCTTTTACCGGAAATGCGTATCGCCCCTTTTCCCCCCTTCCTGCCGGTATTATCCGACCTGTTCAGCGTACGCGCTGGAGGCAATTGAAAAACATGGTCCGGCGAAAGGATCATGGCTGAGTATCAAACGGATTCTCCGCTGTCATCCCTGGAAAGACGGCGGGTACGATCCGGTACCGTAATATTTTTTTTCAGGAGCTGGAATGGACAAAAACACGTTGCTGGCCGTAGTTCTTTCCGTGGTGGTCATAACGATCGGCTTTATGATCCAGAATACTTTTTTCGCCCCGGAACCGCCGGCGGCCCCCGCCCGGCAGGAAGCCGGACCGGCCGAACCCGCAGCGGCAGGACCCGTAACCCAGGCGGCTCCGATGCCGGCGGTCGTTCAGCAGGCGGTTACCGGCACGGTCGTTCCCGTGCAGGATGAGACGGCGAGCAGGCAGGATGTGAAGCTGGAAAACGACGTTTTCATTGCCGTTTTTACGACGAAAGGCGCCGTTCTCCGTTCGCTGAAGCTGAAGGAGCACAGGGACAAGGAAGATCTGGTCGATATGGTGAAAACCGCTTCTTCGGAAGACGGGGCTTTTACCCTCGCTTTCGGCGGTCCCGACGCGAAACCCGTGGATGCGGTTTTTCACGCCAGGAAAAGAGACGCGAACACCCTGGAATTCTACAGGGATTTCGAGATTTCCGGTTACCCGGATTCGACCTTCCGCCTGTCGAAAATTTTTACGATGAAGCCCGGCGAGTACATGATCCAGGTCGACATCGTTCTGGAAAACTCCCAGAATCAGTACCTTCCCCTCAATTTCAACAATATCGCGTATACCCTCCGATACGGACCCCAGATAGGTCCGGATTTCGTGAAGCTCGACGGCCAGCACGACTACCGGAAATTTTTCGCGTACATCGACGGCAAGCGTAAGGACATGGGTGTGTCGGCGGGAAAGGAAAAAGAGCTGGATAAAAAAGCCGGATGGATCGGCATCGGCGGCAAATACTTCGCCGTCCTCGCGGCGCCGGTGTATTCCGATTACCAGGCCCTCCTTTCCTCCCGGCCGGTGGACGGCCTTGCCCAGTCCTCGATGATTTTCTTATCCAAACCGGTCATCAGGAGCGCGAAGAACACGGACACCTACCGGTTTTACGCCGGGCCCAAAATCAAGCGGCTTCTGACGCGGTACAACGACAAGGATAAGAATGCGTTCGGCGCCGCGAACATGAATTTCGACGAAGTTCTGGACAGCAACATTTTCCTCGGATGGCTCGAGGATATCCTGAAATTTCTCCTCCGGGTGTTTTACGGCATAATACCCAACTGGGGCGTGGCGATCATCCTGGTCACCATCGTGGTGAAGATCGTGACTTTTCCGCTTACACAGAAAAGCTACAAGTCCACCGGGAAAATGCAGTCCCTGGCCCCGAAATTGGAGGAACTGAAGAAGAAATACAAGGACAATCCCGCGAAAATGAATCAGGAAATGGCGGCGATGTACAAGCAGGAAGGCATCAACCCGATGGGCGGGTGTCTCCCGATGCTGCTGCAGATCCCGATCTTCTTCGCCATGTACGGGTTGTTCAGCAACCATTTCGACCTGCGGGGAGCGGCTTTTCTGCCGCCGTGGATAACCGACCTCTCCGCCCCCGAATCGATCTGGAACTTCGCGCCTTTCAAGATCCCGATTCTCGGCTGGAGCGATCTGCGCCTGCTGCCGATTCTCTTCGTGGCGACACAATTGATAAGCAGCAAATTCATGCAGACCCCCGGCGCCTCCTCGAACGCCCAGATGAAAATGATGACCTATGGAATTCCGGTCGTGTTCTTTTTCGTGCTGTACGATGTGCCGTCGGGACTCCTGGTCTACTGGATCGTGATGAATATTCTGACGATTTTTCAGCAGGCCTATATCGCGAAATTCAAACGGACGTGACGGGCGGGAACCGCGGATCTCCGATGGAGCAATCTATCTCCAGGAGTGGAACATATGATAAAAGAATTTGAAGGAAAGACCGAAAAGGAGGCGATCGACAAGGCGGTTGACGCCCTGGGACTGGATCGCGACGAATTCGACGTCGAGATCGTTGAAAGTCAGAAATCCGGCTTTCTTTTCAAGAAAGGAAGAGTGATCATCAGGGTCCACGTGGGCGACGATGTGGAAGTCGGAGAGAGCTTCGCTCCGGAAAACGACTTCGAACACGCGGTCGTCGATTTCGTGGAAAATGTCATCGGCAAAATGGGTTTTCCCGGGAAGGTGAGCGTCGCCTTCAGGGAAGAAAAGAAGCTGGGGCTCCGCATCGAGTCGGAGCATTCCGGAATTCTGATCGGCCGCAAAGGCAAAAATCTCGACGCCGTGCAGCTTCTGGCCAATGTCGTCGCCGGACGGCTGACGAATGAGGATGTGCGGGTCATTCTGGACGCCGAGAATTACCGGACCCGGAGGGAGGAAAACCTCATCCGGCTGGCCAAGAAAACGGGCGAACAGGTCAGAAAAACGAAAGGCTCCAAGCTGCTCGAACCCATGAACCCGTTCGAACGGCGCCTGATACATACTGCCCTGAACGATCTGGACGACGTGGATACCAAAAGTGAAGGCGAAGGCCTGTACAAGCAGGTGCGGGTATATTACCGCGGTATAGACAGATAGAACGCCAAGCCGGAACTCCGTCAGGGAGTTCCGGCTTTAAACGCAAATAACGTGCCGGAAAACCCTCCTGTGGATAACTTGTTGAAATAATTTCCTGTGGAAAACAGAAAGCCTATCTCCAATTTTGTGTAGTATATAATACGGAGATATACGCGCCGCTTGCTTCATTTTCCCGGAAAATAATCAGAAAATGGGCGGTATTTTTTCATTGAAACGCGTATTTCCGGTCGTTTTATGCGGTAATTGACGGATGCGCGTGCAAATACGTGATTCTTCAGATTGTGGATAACTTGTGGACGACGTGCGGAAAACCTCTAAATGGACTTTACAAGCCGTTCCACCGGTCGATGATGGGCCGGATTTTTCTTATGAATTCCGGACTGGTCCCGCAGCAGCCGCCCACGACATTGACCCCCGCCTCGAGAAGCCGCGTGATGTATGACGCATATGTATCGGAGTCCATCCTGTACACGGTTTTTCCGTCCACGAGCTCGGGAAGCCCCGCGTTCGCCTTGATCCAGAGGGGTTTTTCCGTGAGTTCCCGCAGCGCCGAAGCCAGCTCGACATAGGTATCCACGCCGCTGCCGCAGTTCGCCCCGATGACGGCCGCACCGGCTGCCTCCGCCGCGGCGACGCAGTCCTCCGGCGCGTGCCCCATGATGGTCCTGTAGCCGGCCGGGTTTTTTTCGTAT
This sequence comes from uncultured Spirochaetaceae bacterium, assembly GCA_964529055.1. GTDB lineage: Bacteria > Spirochaetota > Spirochaetia > DTKZ01 > DTKZ01 > JAKQWJ01. The sequence goes on along the minus strand of CAZGUL010000106.1, from coordinate 4,156 downwards.
GTCATCGACGCGACGACGGGAAGACCGGTCGAGGCCGCGGCGCGGACGGCTATCTCCATTTCCCCCATGTCCGTCATCGTTTCCACGACGATCCATTCCGCGCCGCCTTCCTTCAGGGCCTCCGCCTGCTCGGCGAATCCCGCGTACAGGTCCTCTTCGCTTATCTCGCCCATTATGTACAATTTGCCCGAAGGGCCGATGTCGCCGGCGACGACGGCCCGCCCGGAACACGCTTCACGGGTCAGCGACGCGCCGACCCTGTTTATTTCACCCGCTTTTCCCGCAAGCCCGTGCCGTTCCAGCTGGAAGCGGCTGCCCCCGAACGTGTTGGTCAGGATGATCTGACTGCCCGCCGCGAGATAGTTTTCCGCGATCCGGCGGACTTCGGCGGGCCGGGACAGGTTCCACTCCTCCGGCGCGTCGCCGTGCTGGAGTCCCTGCTTCAGAAGCTCCGTCCCCCATGCGCCGTCGGCAGTGAGGACCTTTTTCCGGTGATCCCATTCCTTTCCGAGAACTTTCATGAGGTGAAGTGTACTGCACAAAATCGCGGCGGGCAAGATCGGCGGCCCCTCTTTCCTTTTTTTCCGGTTGGTACTAAGCTGAAACCCTGTTTGACGGGAGGATGGTATGGACGAGCTGAAACGAACCGTGCTGTACGACTGGCACAAGGCGGCGGGAGCCCGATTCGCGCCTTTCGCGGGATGGGAGATGCCGATCCAGTACGGGACGGGACCCATCGAGGAGCATCATCTGACCCGGCGCTCCGCGGGCCTTTTCGATATAAGCCACATGGGGCGCTTCGAGGTTTCGGGGGAGGATGCGGCGGCCTTTCTGGACGGCCTGGTTTCCTCGTCCGTCGGGAGTCTGAAGGACGGGGAGTCCCGGTACGGACTGCTCTGCCGCGGGGACGGAGGAATCCTGGACGACCTTTTCGTTTACCGTCTCCTTCCCTATAGTTTCCTCGTCGTGGTCAACGCGTTGAACAGGGCCAAGGATTTCGCCTGGTTCCGGGAACACTCGGGCGGCCGGAGGGTTTCGGTCCGGGACGCCTCCGACGAAACGGCCATGTTCGCGCTGCAGGGACCCCGGGCCCTGGACCTGCTCCGGGCGGCCGGCACCGTGGAAAACATGCCCGCGAGGTTCCATTCCGCGCGGTGCGTCATTTCCGGCCGGGACTGCCTGGCAGGCCGGACCGGCTACACCGGCGAGGACGGGGTGGAAATTTTCGTTCCCCGGGACGCCGCACCCGGCGTGTGGGAAAAAATCCTTTCCGCGGGCTCCGGAAGCGGCGGGGGGCCGGGAATCGAGGTCGGGCCGGTGGGACTGGCGGCCCGGGATTCCCTGCGTTTCGAGCCGGCCTTCGCCCTGTACGGCCACGAACTGTCGGAAAACGTCACCCCCGTGGAGGCCGGCCTGATGTGGGCCTGCGACATGACGAAATCCTTCACCGGCCGGGACGCCATCGCCGCCCGCAAGGCGGAAGGTCCCCGGGAAAAACTCGTGACCTTCGAGATGCTCGAAAAGAGCGTTCCCCGGGAAGGTTTCGCGGTGGTCGACGAGTCGGGGACGGAGGCGGGCCGGGTTGTCAGCGGCATGTTCGCCCCCTCGGTAGGGAAATTCGCCGGTAACGCCTACGTCCGGCCCGACCTTGCGCCGGTGGGAAAAACCTTTTACATTGTCATCCGGGACGCGCGCAAAAAGGCCGGCGTCGTCAAAAGGCCATTGTACGTTCCGGCGTATCGCACTTAAAACCCAGGAGGAAAACCATGAAATTCGACACCGGTGTTCTGTATCAGAAAACCCATGAATGGTCGCGCAGGGAAGGAGACCTCATCGTTGTAGGCATTTCCGACTACGCCCAGGACAGTCTGGGGGACGTCGTTTTCGTCGAGCTGCCGGCCGTCGGCAAGAGCCTTAAAAAGGACGAGGCCTTCGGCGTCGTCGAATCCGTCAAAGCCGCCAGCGACGTCTACATGCCCGTGGATGGTTCGATAGCCGAAGTCAACGAAGCGCTGAAGGACGAGCCGGCCCTCATCAATTCGGATCCCTTCGGGGCCGGCTGGTTCATCAAGATCAAACCGGCGAATCCCGCCGATTACGACAAGCTGATGTCCGCCGCGGACTACGAGGCCTACGTCAAAGGCCTATGATTCCGTTCATATCCAACACCGACCGGGACCGGCGGATCATGCTCGACCGGATCGGGGCGGGGTCCGCTGCCGACCTTTTCGCCGCGGTCCCCGAAAAATTCCGTTTCCCGAAGCTCGATCTGCCCCGCCCTCTTTCGGAACCGGAGGTTCTGGAGGAACTCGGGAGGCTGGCGGACCGGAACGCCGGCGCGGCCGGCCCCGCGGTATTCGCCGGCGGAGGCGCGTACCGCCATTTCGTGCCGTCCGTGGTGGACGCCCTGGCTTCCCGGGGGGAATTTCTCACCTCCTACACGCCGTACCAGCCCGAGGCCAGCCAGGGGACCCTGCAGGCCCTGTTCGAGTACCAGAGCATGACCGCCGACCTCTTCGGGATGGACACGGTGAACGCCTCCCATTACGACGGAGCCACCGCGCTGGCCGAAGGGGTTCTGATGGCTTACAGGGCCCAGCGGGAGGAACGGAAAAAAGTGGTCCTGTCGGCGGGCATCCACCCCGAGTACCGGGCTGTCGTGGAAACCTACGCGAAAAACCTGGACCTGAGGGTGTGCGGGGCGGAGGAAAACGCCGGAAAATCCGCCGACCTGGAACGGCTCATCGACGGGGACACTGCCTGCGTCGTCGTCTCGTTCCCGACGTTTTTCGGCGATCTGGCTGATTACTCCGGACTCTGCAGGGCCGCCCACGGGAAGGGTGCCCTCTTCATCGTGTCGGCGGACCCCATTTCCCTGGCCCTGTTCGAGCCGCCGGGTTCCTACGGCGCCGACATCGTCACCGGGGAAGGACAGAGCCTGGGCAATTACGTTTCCTTCGGCGGGCCGTACCTGGGCCTGTTCGCGGCGTCGAAGGGTCTCCTGCGCCGCATGCCCGGACGCCTGGCGGGAATGACCGTGGACGCGGAGGACCGCTGCGGTTTCGTTCTGACCCTGAGCACCCGGGAACAGCACATCCGCCGCGAAAAAGCAACCAGCAACATCTGCACGAACCAGGGACTCATCGCGCTGCGGGCTGCGATTTACCTTTCCGTGATGGGAAAAAACGGGCTCCGCCGGGCGGCGGAACTCTCGTACAACAGGGCGCGGTACGCCGCGGACCTCCTGTCGGCCCTGCCCGGCTTTTCCCTGGTCAACGACGGGCCTTTCTACCGCGAATTCGTCCTGCGCTGCCCCGCCGACGCGGCGGAGATCGTGCGCCGGGCGGCGGAGAAAAACGTGGTGCCCGGCATCGCCCTTTCCCGCTATTTCCCCGACCGGCCGGGGGACCTCCTGGTCTGCGTCACCGAGATGAACGGCCGCGGTCAGATCGACGAGCTGGCGCGGGTCCTGAAAACCATAACGGAGGCGGAACGATGAAAAAAGGACCCGAACCTCTGATCTGGGAATACGGCGCTCCCGGCAGAACGGGGGCGTCCCTGCCGGAACCCGACGTTCCGCCCTGCGACCTTCCCCCCGGGATTCCGGTCCGGAAGGACCTCCCCCTGCCGGAGGTGTCGGAACTGGACGCGGTGCGCCACTTTACCCGGCTTTCCCGGCTCAACTTCAGCATCGACACGAATTTCTACCCCCTGGGTTCCTGCACCATGAAGTACAACCCGAAGGTGAACGAGAGGACGGCAGCCCTGCCGGGCCTCGCCGACGCTCACCCGCTTCTGCCGGAGGAGCTGTGCCAGGGCAGCCTGGAAATCATGGAGCGGCTGCAGAATCTCCTGGCGGAAATCGCCGGCTTCGCGGCCGTGAGCCTTCAGCCGGCGGCGGGAGCCCACGGCGAACTCGCCGGGGTCATGATGATCCGGTCCTACCACCGGGACAGGGGGGACGAAAAGCGGACCAGGATACTCATACCCGACAGCGCCCACGGGACGAATCCCGCTTCGGTGGCCATGTGCGGCTACCAGGCCGTCCAGATACCGTCCGACGGGCGGGGCAACGTGGACCTGGCCGCCCTGGAGGCCCTGTGCGACGACACCGTCGCCGGGCTCATGGTGACCAATCCCAACACCCTGGGACTCT
>CAZGUL010000105.1:5803-8368 GCA_964529055.1 uncultured Spirochaetaceae bacterium | reverse complement strand
ACCGGCGCGCCCCCTCCCGGAAGGGCGGACTGGGACGGCCGCGGTTCGGGGGGTGAACTCGTTCCGGACGGGGTCTACACCGGTGAGTTCTCGGTGACCTACGGCGGAAGGAAGGAGTATTACGTCGCCGTCGAACCGGTCCGCGTCGATACGGCCCCGCCTTCGGCGCGGCTCCGGCTCAGCCCCTCCCTGTTCTCGCCTGACGAGGACCGGAAAAACGACGTTCTCGACATCCGGCTCTCGGCCCAGGACGCCTCCGCCATCGGTCCTTGGGAGATCGTCATCTCCCGCGCGGAGGGACGGGAATTCACCCGTTTTTCCGGGACCGGCAGGATTCCTGAGAAAATTGCCTGGGACGGCAGGAACGCCGCGGGCGAAACGGTGAAACAGGCCTCCGATTACATTCTTTCCTACGCTGTCCGGGACGAGGCGGGCAACGAAACCCGGGGCGAGGCCCCCTTCGTCGTGGACGTCCTGGTGTATCCCGGCGGCCGGAACAGAATCCGGGTTTCCTCGGTGCAGTTCGCGGCCTGGAACGCGGATTTCCTGGAATGGAACGTCTGGCACGCCCGGGTCAATACGGAGATTCTCGACGAGGTCGCCGCGATGCTGAAAAAATTCCCCGCCTACCGCATCCGCCTGGTGGGGCATGCCGTGGCGATGCTGACGGACGACCCCGTCGAAGCGGAGCACGAGAAGAAATACCGCCTGCTGCCGCTGTCGCTGGGCCGGAGCGAGGCGGTGCGGGACGCCCTCGTGGAAAGGGGCATCGATGCCTCGCGGATCGAAACCGCCGGCGCCGCAGCGGACGAGCCGATCCGGCCCTTCAGCGACGAGGCCATGCGCTGGGTCAACCGGCGCGTGGAGTTCTTCCTGCTGCGGAAATGATTTCCCCTCACCGGAGCCATTCGCTGATGACCCGCTTCTCGGTGATGAGCTTGTAGCGCACGAAGGCGTTCAGGCAGATCATCGCCTGTTCGGCGGTCAGAAACGTGGGCACCCCGCCCGCGTCGATGGTCCGGCCGAAGCTGTTGTAGACCGCGTCCGCCCCGGACACGACGTTGACCGAAACCACCACCGGCTTTTTCCTGCGGTGCACCGTCTCGACGATGCGGGCCGCGATGTTGCGCTCGTACCCGGCGATTTCCTCATCCGTGGTGTGCAGGACCTGCGCCTGGGGCACGATGGAAACGCAGAGGCAGTCCACCGCGGGGGACGAGAGCATGATGTCGATGCATTTTTCGAACTGCTCGTCGGACACCATGGGCGTCAGGTCCAGGAGCGGCTCCGCCGTGACGTAGGGCGGCACGACGGCACGCAGCGCTTGGAGGGTTTCCCCGTCGAGATCGGCAAGGACAAGGTCGCCCAGGTTGTCCGCCGCGGAGGTTTTTTCGTAACCCGCGTTGGCGATCACCGCCGTCCGGCAGCCGTTCACCGGGAAACCGCAGAGCAGCGCGAAGGTCTTCACCAGGTCGCCGTGCTCGATCATCGACGGGGCCACCACCAGGCCGGCCTGCTTCATCGCGGCCCTGGCCACCTCGTACTCGCCGGCGATGCTCGCCGTGTGGCTCCGGGCCGCCATCATTCCCGCCTCGGTCCGTCCCGCCTTGTAGACCACGATGGGTTTCCGGCTCTTCGACGTCACATTGAAGAACTTCCGTCCCGCGGCCTTCTTGAAGCCCTCGATGTACAGCCCGATGACGTCCACGTTCGGGTCGTCCTGGAAATAATGCACCAGGTCCGCCGGGTCCACGTCGAGCTGGTTTCCGTAGGAGACCACCACCTTCGGCGAGATAGCGTTTCGAAGGTTGTACAGCTCCATGATGCCCATGGCGCCGCTCTGGCTGAGGATCGCGACGTTCTTCCTGCCGCTCAGGTTGACCTTGAATTTCTCTTCCGGGATGAAAAAGGTGTTGATCCCCGCGCCCGCGTCCCCGGCGTAGATGACCCCCAGGCAGTTCGGCCCGATGATCCGGATGCCGCCCTCCCGCGCGGCGGCGAGGATCGCGTCCTCCAGGGAACGGTTTTTCGTCGCCTCGCTGAAACCGCCGGGAATGACGAGGACGGCCTTCGCCTTCACCGCCGCGGCTTCCCGGACGACGGAAAGCACCGCCTCCGCGGGAACGCTGACGACCACAAGGTCGATCCGGGCGTCCGCCGCCCGGAGGGACGGCAGGAGTCCGACCTTCACGCCCGCGATCTCCGCCTCCCCGCCCCGGGGATTGACGCAGTACACGTCATTCCGGCCGGGCTTCAGCAGGTTCGACGCGATGATGTTTCCCGGCTTTCCCGGGTCCGACGAGCTGACCCCGACGACGGCGATCCCCTCGGGCTCGAAAAACGCCTTCAGGCTCCTTTTCGCACCGACCTGCAGGTCCGCCGGCTCCGGGTCCTTGTACGCGAAGCCGGCCCAGCCGTCCAGGGCGACGAACCGGCCCCGCTCGTCGAACACGAAGGGGTTGATCTCGAACTCCGAGAGGACATGCCGGGACGGACCGGGAAAGAAGTTGGAAAAGGCCGTGGAGAGGGCGCTGAGCTTCACCAGCGCGTCGGCGATGCGGCCGA
>CAZGUL010000105.1:0-5793 GCA_964529055.1 uncultured Spirochaetaceae bacterium | reverse complement strand
TCGAGCACGTTCACACCCGCCCCGACATCCGCGGCGTCGGCGATGCGGCCGATGCAGCCGGTTCTGCCTTCCGCCAGGTACTTCTCCTGTATCTTCGTCGACGAAAGGAGGGCCATGGCCCATTCCCGGCCCGCCGGCGGCAGGATGACGTTGGGGGCCGAAAAATTGCGGGCGAAGTGCTCCGCGTCGGAGCCTCCCTTGCTGAACGAAAGGACGGGCCCGAAGGACTCGCTTTCACGGAAGCCGATCAGTATCTCGTTGCCGAGCTCCTGGGAGTAGGGGACGTATTCCACCAGCAGAAAGCCGGCGGCCCGCACGCCCCGGTCCGCGAAACTCCGGAGCATTTCGCCGGCGGAGTACCGGATGAAGTCCGGGTCCCGGTACACGATCCTTACCCCGCCGGCCTTCTGCTTGTGGGCGACCTCGGGGGCCGCGATCTTCAGCACCACCCGGTCCCCGGGAAAGGCGGCCAGCGTTTCGCGGGTGATCTCCGCCGGGTCCCGCGCGAAGACGTGGACCGGCGCCGCGAGGCCGAGGACGGCCAGCACGGCGTACACCTCGTGCTCGAACAGGGTGTTCCTGCCCCCGGCGCGGGCCGCGTCGATGATCTTTTCGACCTTCGGAATGAAAGCGTGCTCGGACATTGCCCTCTCCGGTTTCAATGGTAATACGGGACGCCCCGGCGCGCAACGGAGAATTTTCATTGACCCCCGGGGGAATAGGTGCTACAAAAGAATTCTCATGAAATACGCGATCTGCAACGAAATGTTCGGTTCCCTCGAATTCGCCCGGGCGGCGGACCTCCTGGCGGAGCACGGCTACGCCGGGGTCGAGATCGCTCCGTACACCCTGTTCGGCGATTTTTCCGCCCCGGCGGTGCGCCGGGGTCTGGCGGCCGCGAAGTCCGCCCTGGCCTCCTCGGGGCTCCTTTTCGCGGGCCTGCACTGGCTCTTCGTCAAGCCCGACGGCCTGCGGCTCTCCTCCGCGGACCCCGCTGAGCGGTCCCGGGCCTGGGACCATCTGCGGCTCCTCCTCGATGTTTCCGGCGAACTCGGCGGCGGGGTGCTCGTTTTCGGTTCCCCGAAGCAGAGGTCCTCCCGCGGCAATTCGAGGGCCGAGGCGCTGGAGCTCTTCGCCGGGGGGCTGTCCGCCGCCGCCGACTACGCGGAGGAGCGGCGCTCGACGATCCTGCTGGAAGCCCTGTCGAGCAGGGACACGGACATCGTCAACACGCTGGACGAGGCCGCCGCGCTGGTGCGGCGGATCGGCAAGCCCGGCCTGGCCGGCATGTTCGACTTTCACACCACGACGGACGAGACCGAGCCCTGGGACGTCCTGGTGGAGCGGCACTGGTCCATGGTCCGGCATGTGCACGTCAACGAGCTGGACGGCGGCTGGCCCGCCGGCCGGGGCCGGGCGGATTTCGGGCCCGTTTTCCGGCTCCTGGACCGGAAAAAATTCGACGGCTGGGTGTCGCTGGAAATATTCACCGTGCCGGAGGACCCGGAACGGGTCCTGCGGGAAACGATGGATTTCTATAAAAACATGGAGGCGGAAAAATGAATTTCGGAATCGTCGGAACCGGTCTCATCGCGGACTTCCACGCCCGGGCGATAGGGGAAATACCGGGATGCAAGGTGGCCGCGTGCGTGGACACCATCGCCGAGAGGTCGGAGGCGTTCGCGAAGAAATACTCCTGCGCCGGCTACGCGGACCTGAAGGAGTTCCTCGCCCACCCGGGCCTGGAAATCGTCACGATCTGCACCCCGTCCGGGGCGCACATGGAGACTGCCGTCGCCGCCGCCGATGCGGGAAAGCACCTTATCGTCGAGAAACCCATCGAAATCACCCTTCCCCGGATCGACGCGATCATCGCGGCCTGCGACAGGAACAACGTCGGCCTCGCGGGGGTTTTCATGTCCCGCTACCACGAGGCGGCGGGGGTCTTCAAGAAGGCCGTAGAAGCGGGCCGCTTCGGCCGGCTGACCCTGGGCAGCGCCTACATCAAATGGTGGCGGAGCCAGGAGTACTACGACAAGGGCGGCTGGAAGGGAACGAAAAAATTCGACGGCGGCGGCGCCCTGATGAACCAGGGCATCCACGCCATAGACCTCCTGCAGTGGTTCATGGGACCGGTGGAGTCGGTGCAGGCCTACGGCGCGACGCTGGGCCACGAAAGGATCGAGGTGGAGGACACGGCGGTTGCGGCGCTCCGCTTCAAAAACGGCGCCCTGGGCATCGTGGAAGGTTCCACCGCGGCCTATCCCGGCTTTCCGAAACGGATCGAGATCAGCGGCGTGAAGGGGACGGCGGTCCTGGAGGAGGAGTCCTTCACGTGCTGGAAATTCGCCGACGAGAAGCCCGGGGACGAGGAAATCCGGCGGAAATATTCCGCAAAGGCCGCGGCGGGCGGTTCCGCGGACCCGGCGGCCATCGGCTACCACGGCCACAAAATGCAGTTCACCGACGTCGTCACCGCGATACGGGCGGGAAAAAAGCCCCTGGTGGACGGCAGGGAGGCCCGCAAGGCGGTGCAAATCATCCTGGCGATCTACAGGAGTTTCGAGACCGGCAGGGAAGTGAAGCTGCCGCTCTAGCGGCCGTAGGAGGGAATCATGTATCTGACGGGATTCGCCGACGAAGCCGCGGACAGTCTTGCGGGACAGATCCGGGCGACCCGGGCCCTGGGCTGGAAAAACATCGAGGCCCGCAGCGTCGACGGGGTCAACATCCACGACCTGCCGGAGGAGAAGTTCGAAGGCGTCCGCCGGGAGCTGGACGCCGCCGGCATCCGGGTGAACTGCCTCGGCTCCACCATAGCGAACTGGGGCAGGAAGGTCGACGAGCCCTTCGAGCAGAGCCTCGAAGCGGTGGACCGGGCCGTCCGCCGGATGAAGCTCCTGGGAACGCGGCTCGTGCGGATCATGAGCTACGCGGTGCTGCTTGACGCGGACGGCCGGGCCCTCCCGGACCAGCGTGAGAAGGAGCGTTTCCGCCGCCTCCGGGAAATCGTCCGCCGCTTCACCGACGCGGGCATCACGCCGGTTCACGAGAACTGCCTGAACTACGGCGGCATGAGCGCGGAGCACACCCTCCGGATGCTGGAGAACGTGCCGGGCCTGGAGCTCGTGTTCGACACCGGCAATCCCCCGCTGACGCCGGATTTCGGCAGGCCCTTCCCGTATCCGATGCAGGACTCCTGGGCCTTCTACCGGGCGGTGAAGGACCGCATCTCCTACGTCCACATCAAGGACGCCCGCCGGGATCCCGTCTCGAAGGAGGAGGTCTACACATTTCCCGGCGAGGGGGACGGCCATGTGGTGCGGATCGTGGAGGATCTCCTGCGCTCCGGCTACGACGGCGGGTTCTCGATGGAGCCCCACATGGCCGTGGTCTTCCACGACGCCTCGGTGCGGTCCGCGGCGGATGTCCGCTTCGAAAACTACGTCGAGTACGGGCGCAGGTTCATGAAAATTCTCGAGGGGTTCGGGAGGCCGGCCGCGTCATGAAATCCTACCGGAAGGAACTCTGGTTCAACACGAAGAACCGCTACGAATTCGTCCACATCACCCCCGAGGTGCAGGAGGCGGTGCGGGAAAGCGGCGTCCGGGAAGGCCTCTGCCTGGTCAACGCGATGCACATCACCGCCAGCGTCTTCATCAACGACAACGAGTCCGGGCTGCACCAGGACTACAGGGAGTGGCTCGAGAAGCTCGCCCCCTTCAGCGAGCGGGGGTACCACCACAACGTGGGGGAGGACAACGGGGACGCCCACCTGAAGCGGCAGATCATGGGCCGGGAGGTGACCATCGCGATAACCGACGGCCGCCTCGACCTGGGCCCGTGGGAGGCGGTCTTCTACGGGGAGTTCGACGGCCGCCGCCGGAAACGGGTCCTGATTAAAATCATCGGCGAGTGAGACGCCGCCGGCGGGCGTCAGGAGCCGCCGCCGGTATCATCCGCGGCGAAGCTTTCCCCGCAGGTCCTCGAAGGCGTCGTAGAGCACCGGAACGACGATCATCGTCAGAAACGTCGAGGCGGTCATGCCGCCCAGGACGGCCGTCGCCAGCGGCGAAAACCGTTCGGCCCCCAGGGCCGATTCCATTGCCAGCGGGATCATTCCCACGATGGTGGACAGGCTCGTCATCATGATGGGGCGGAAGCGGGCTTCAACGCTTTCGAGGATCGCCTCCCGCCGGTCCGCGCCGCTTCTCCGGCGGGCCTCGATGAAATCGATCAGAATTATCGAATTGTTGACCACGATCCCCACGAGGAGAACCAGTCCCACCAGCACCGGCATGGACATGGGTTTTCCGGCGATCGCCAGCGCCGCGGCGACCCCGGAGAGACTCAGGGGGATGGCGGCCATCACCGTTACGGGATGCAGGAACGACCGGAACTGGGCCGTCAGAAGGAGGTACACCGCCAGGAGGCTCAATGCCAGGGCCCGGGCGATTTCCGACCGGGATTCCTCCATGTCCCGGTTTTCGCCTTCCACGGCGATGGAGTACCCCGCGGGAACGCGGATTTCCCCGAGCGCCTTCTCCACGTCGCCGGTGACGAAATTGAGGGGACGGCCGCCGTGGGAGGCGAGAACCTCCAGGGTGGGAAGAAGGTTTTCCCGGGTGACCAGCCCCTGGGTCGTGGTGTCCCGTCCCGAGACCAGGGCACCGAAGGGAAGCACCGCGGTGTCCCGGCGGGAGAGGACCCCGATCTCGAAGATGTCCTCCCGGTAACGCCGGAATTCGGGGGCGTACCGGACGAGAACCGGCGTGTCCTCCCCCCCCGGGCCGCGCAGAATCCCCGCCCCCGCGCCGTCCAGGGCGGCGACGGCTTCCCGGGCCAGCGCCCGGGGGGTGAGACCGAGCTCGCGGGAGCGCTCCGGGTCCACGGTGAGACCGACCACCTGCTGGTCCCGCCGCCAGCTCCGGTACGGATTCAGGGCGCCTTTAACCCGGGAGACTTTCTCCAGCGCCATGTCTCCCAGCCTGTCCAGAACGAGGGGATCCTCTCCCCGGACCTTCACGATGATGGATGCGGCGGTCGTCGCCTTCGCCGTGCTGCCGGACTCCCGGACCGTGAAATTCCTCACGTCCGGGATACGGGCTATCCGGCTCCGGAGGCGCTCCTGGATGTCCCAGATGTCCGTTTTCCTTTCGGTCCGGGGAGTCCACGCCACGGTGATGTAGCCCTGGGTGGGCCCCTGCACGCCGCCTCCCCCGAAGGAATGCATGCCGGCCTCGAAGCCGATCTGCGACGACATCCGGACGAGTTCCGGCTCCTCCGCGACGGCCTCCTCCACCCGGGCGACGACCTTCTCGGTTTCCTCCAGCGTCGTTCCGGAGGGGGTCTCGACGACGATGAAGCTCGCGCCGCCGTCCATCTTCGGCAGCATTTCCATTCCCAGACCGCGCAGCAGCACGGCGCCCGCCGCGAAGGAAAGAACGGCGGCGGCGAAAACGACGAACCTCCTCTTCAATGCCCCCCGCAGAAGGCCGACGAAGAGGCTCCGCACCCATTCCATCAGCCGTTCCCAGGGACGGGAAAGCGTCCGGGCGAAGTTTTCGATCCGCCCGCCGCCCAGGGCGGGGATCGTCAGGATCGGCACGAGGACCAGGGCGACGAAGAGGGAGGACACGAAGGCGATTATCAGGGTGGCTGCCAGGGGCCCGAAGGTCTTGCCGATGAAGCCGTACAGGAAGAGCAGGGGAACGAGAACGATCAGGGTAGTGGCGTTGCCGGCGACCACGGAAAACTGGATTTCCCGGGCCCCCTCCGAGGCGGCCTCCTCCG